>PEZZ01000026.1 GCA_002773845.1 Candidatus Buchananbacteria bacterium CG10_big_fil_rev_8_21_14_0_10_42_9 | reverse complement strand
GAAAGAAAAGTTTTAACTGAATTTTTAAGAGAAAAACAAAATGTTTTACCTAAATATTTTGACGAAACTCGTGACATTTTTGTAATTGAAGAGCTTAAAACTGCTTTTGATAACGGCGAATATATCCCTAAAGATGAAAGCGTACTTTTGAAACTTTATGAACAAGACGTTGCGATTGTAATTCCGCTTTATGCCAACAAAAAACCAGTTGGCTTTTTAGTCTTAGGCAATAAAAAGAACGGCGAACTATACACCAAGCAAGACATTGATACCCTCGCCATTATCTCTGATCAATCGGCAGTGGGAATAGCTAACGCGCAACTTTATGAAGAGCAAAGACAATTTGGCATTAAATTAGAACAAACGGTCAAGGAACGTACAGCAGAATTACAAGTCGCCAACAAAAAATTAACTGAATTAGATAAAGCCAAATCCGAATTTATCTCTATCGCCTCTCACCAACTGCGTACTCCCCTGACTGTTATCAAAGGTTATATCTCAATGATTTTGGAAGGTTCATTTGGTAAAACGTCTAAAGTTATTTCTGATAATTTAAATAAAGTCTACACGTCCAACGAACGGTTAATTGAATTAGTTGAAAACTTACTTGACATCTCCCGCATTGAATCAGGGCGGCAGGAATTTAACTTCACTACTTTGGATATGAAACATGAAGCTCAGGTGGTATATGAAGAATTAGAACAAAAAGCTAAGACCAAAGGTTTAGAATTTAAACTAGAAGCGCCGAAAGAAAAATTAGAAATTGTCGGCGATTCTGAAAAACTGCATGAAGTGATTATGAACTTTACCGATAATGCCGTGAAATACACTAAAGAGGGTTTTGTGCATATCACTTTGCGAAAAGACGGAGATAACATAATTTACGAAGTTAAAGATTCTGGCATTGGCATGAATGCTGAGGATAAAAAAGCGCTATTCAAAAAGTTCTCCCGGGCGGCCGGCACAAGCTTAGTTCATACAGAAGGCACCGGCTTGGGGCTGTACGTTGCCAAAATGATTATTGATACTCATAAAGGAGAAGTTGGCGCTGACTCTAAGGGACGCGGGAAAGGCTCAACATTTTGGTTCAGTATTCCGGTTAAAGGTAAGGGCGGAAAAGTTGGCCGGTTTAAAGTGGAGCGTAAAGAAGGCTCCATGGCCGCTAAGGATACTCCCGCTTAATTTCAAAATTCCCCCTCACCCCCGCCAAAGGCGGGCCGGCACACCCTCTCCCGCAAGGGAGAGGGACTATTTATTCCCCCATGTCATCCTCGTGCACACGGGGATCCAGAAATTTCAGGTTTTACCTGAAATTTTTTAACCCTTCCTTTGGCTAAAGCTGGACAAACAAAGATGGCCTTGGTATCATGCCCTTAACGGCGCGGATTGCGTCTTTTTTTGTTCAAAAAATTTTATTTGATTAAATAAAGGTATTAGTGTACACTTAAGGTACACTTAAATATTTAAACTGCTTTATATATGACTACCAAATTTATTGGGGTTAAAGAATTTCGCCAAAATATGGCAAAAATCTCAAACCAAGCCCGAAAAAAAAATCAACGTTTGATTGTTTTGCGTAAAAACCAACCTCTGTTTGAATTACGGCCTTTAACAGACGAAGAATCTTTAACTGAGACTTTGCGACGCGATATCGCCCAAGCCAAAAAAGATGTTAACCGCGGCAATCTTTATACTACTGCTGAAGCGGAAAAAATGTTGGGATTATGAATGAACGGGTATTTTATACGCGATCAGCTTTAAAAGACCTTGCCTTACTAGACAAAAACATCGCCCGCCGAATTATTGATAAGCTGAGTTGGTTTTCAGATCAGAAAAATCCGTTGCGGTTTGCCAAACGTCTTAAACAGCCCTTTAACGATCTTTATCGTTTTCGAATCGGCGATTACCGAGTAATATTTGAGTTGGGCAAAAAGCAAGAATATAAAATATTGATTATTTTAAGAATCAAATACCGCCGTGATGTATACGGATAAATTTACTGCCAACAGTGAAATCTCTCCTCCTCTTAATTTAGATGAACGCCTCCCTTGTTAAGGGGAGGTTAGGAGGGGTTATAACCCCCCCCCTAAATCCCCCCTTTTTTTAACCAGGGGATGATTTTTATTGATTTTAGCCATATTTACTATTTGCAATAGGCGATTTGCCACTCGCCATGTTGCTTTGACTAAAACAGCGGCATATACTAATATGTACCGTTCGTTGGAGTATGTGGCACTCTAACGGCGCAAGCAATCGCTCTTTAAAATCCCTCACGGGACGGAGGTACGCCATGCGCACAGCAATCAAAAGCCGTCTCGTGAAGTTCATGAGATGGTTTTCGCAAAGACTTATCAACTGGCAGATGGCCCTATGTGTTTTTCTGCTCGCAACCGTGGTTGCCGGATTCGGGGCATCCAAAGTTACTATGGAAGAAGACGCATCTGTTCCAACCCTAGTAACTGACAGCGACTCAGCACACTACTACCAGTGGTGGCGGTCTATATTTCCCAATGACAAAGGGACGCTCGTCGTTCTGATGGGCACTCAAGTACAGATCGCGAGTCAAGAAAGCTGGCTACTGCTAGCCGACATGACGGATGCACTTACAGAGCTCCCACTTGTAGAAAAAGTTGACTCCCTTGCCAATGCCACCCACATCACAGGTGCGTCAGATAGTGAGGAAGTCGATTTAGTTATTGGTGACTTCACCACGAGAGAGTTCATCGCTAGTGCGTCAGACGAAGACTGCGCACAACTCGTCGAACAAGCCCATCGGTACGACAGTTACCATGGCATCTTGATCAACGAGGACAAAACCGCTCTTGGCATCTTTGCTAGGGCAGTCGATGACACCAACGCGGTGGAATTCATCACACAGACGAAAGGGAGATTGGCCCAGTTCGAGGAACGCATTAACTCACTCGGCCTCACGGTCCAACAAACCGGCGAGTACCTTGTGAGTGAGCTAACCTCAAGGCTTACCGAACGCGCAGCTGCTCTTCTGGGGCTGGTCATGGGGCTCATGTTTGTGTCGGCTTCTGGACTAACAAAGTCATACCGCACCGGTTTAGTGGCTTTGTTGAACGGCATGTTTGGGGCACTAGTTTCTCTGGCGTTAATGGGGTTTACCAACACTCCATTCAACCCAGTCAACAGCCTGTGCCTCAACCCTGACATTTTCATCGGCACAGCCTTCACCATTTACGGCCACTCCTACACCCAGAGTGGTGATTTATGGGCTGGCTTCGTGCCGAAGAAGCTGCTTAAGCCGTTCAGCTTTGCGTTTCTCACAACTGCCATTGGGTTTGCATCGTTGGGATACGCGAGCCGAATACCCGCAGTGACCCAGTTCGGATGGTTTGGTGCCGCAGGTGTGTTGGGCTGTGCTTTTTCCACCCTCACCTTCGCTTTGCCAATCCTGTCTCGTCCAGTACGCGCAAAACGCTACGTAGCTGCAGGCCGAGTTTCGAGTGGCTTATTGCTCCGTGTCCTTACCAAGGCAAGGCGGATCAGCGTGCTGCTCGAACAGAAACTGTCGCAGGTTAAATTGCCTGAGCTTACCAAGCCGCAGGCAGTCGCCATGTTGATGGTAATAGCGCTCTACGGAGTGTTTGGCTATCAGCGCCTGGAAGTTAACTACCAGCCTCGGGGATACCCATCACCGAAGCTAGAGGTAAGCCAACGGTTGCAAGAAGTAGAGGATCGCTACGGCGTCAGCTACCTTCTGCAAGTGGTGTTGTCAGGTGACCGAAAGGATCCAAATTTCTACCGGAGAGTTCGCACTTTGACCCAGGCGTTGGAGCGTGATTACCCGGTGAAATTCCTAGACGTCTACCAGGCAATAGAAGCGGTCGACCAGGCCGTGGAACGTGCCGACACACCATTATGGAGTCGTCCAGGACTGACGCGGGAGATTCTCGCACAGTACTTTCTCCTTCTGGAATGGGGGGGGTTTGATACTGAGCCGCTTATCTCCTATGGCGGTGACGACGAACCCAGCATCCTGAACTTGACGGCCCTGTCTACCATCAAGACATCCGTTGGGTTTAATGAGCTAGACTCGGCTGGGGCCAAGTACGCTCAAGCCTTGGGGATTGATGACGCCTACCTTACCGGTAGCGCAGCAGAATTCTTCAGGTCAGGAGATGAGTTCACGGTCAGTAGTGTAAACGCAACGTTGCTTGCTGTAATAGTGATCTACGTAGCATTTCTGGTGCTGCTAAGATCACTGCGGCGGGCGACAATTGCAATCATCTGCAACATCGTGCCGGTTGTCCTGACGTTAGGCACGATGGGATGGGCAGGGATCAGCCTACAGCTTACAAGCTGCCTCATTACCAGTGTGGCGCTTGGGCTGGCAGTAGATGATACTGCGCACTACGTGGCGCGATATGGCGAGCACATCAACTTGGGTCTTTCCCCGCGTGCTGCCTCCCGACTGACGACCGCCGAACTGCGAGGGCCGATGATTTTCACTTCGGTGGTCATCGTCCTTGGTTCATCGGTTCTCAATCTGGCAGACCTGGTCCCCTACTGGACCTTCACTAGGGTATTGACCTTGGCAATGGCGCTGGCGCTGGCGACTGACCTCGTGTTGCTGCCCGCGTTACTTGTACACTTCGACCGCCCCCGGTTTATGGGTGCAGTGGTAAGCAAGCCTGCCGTGCCGACAAAACCAACGTCAACCATTCGTGAGTATGAGCCGGCATTGCCGTTTACTGTCATTGCAAGCGTTATCCGCGCGTGGCGACGACAGTTGGCAACGTCAGTAAGCTCTTAGCCGCCCCTAGACCTGTTTTGGAGGAAACAGTGAGGGCGGCTTTCGATTTTAGAAAACTTTTTTCCTTTAAAAATGAGGCGGTCCCGGGCGCGCGAAGCGACCGGGACCTTGAAGCAATTCGCCTCTACCCTATATAGGAGTGAGGCAAACGGTATCCGGCGTGACGGGGCGACTCCTGCCAATCCACACCTGAACCTCGCCATTAAGTGAGCCGTGTCGGCCGTGAAGAATGTACCCGCCTTCTGCGCAGGTCCAAACGTACCGCCGATTGTTGGCCGGCAACACTACCACCAAACGGTGGTAACGGTAAGGCTGCCAGGCTTCGCCATCAAACCACTCTGCTCGCCGGGCACAGATGCGATCCACCATGCCAGTTGTGCCTGGGTCTATCGCTGCCCGAACCTGCAAAGTCTGGTCAGATCCTTCTTGCAAGAGGACCTGTACCATGTGCGCATCTGGACTTTTGGCCACAGGCGACGGCAGCTTGACCCTGAGGGCTGGCTGTACTGTTACCATTGTGCAAATCCTCTGGCATTTGCCGGTTTGGGTGTAGCTGCAACCTACTGCATTATTTAATCGTTGTCAATTGATTTTACTAAGCATCAATGATACAATGCCCGCTACCCCACTTAGTCATTGCGAGGAGCATAGCGACGTGGCTACGTCAGACGGATCACGTAACATACCAAATAGCGGAATCGGGGATTGATCAATTAATTAAGTAACCCCTCCTCACCTCCCCTTAAATTAAGGGGAGGATTATAAAGGACATGAAAAAAACCTTAATTATAATATTTTCATTATCAATAATCTTATCGCCGCTGCATTTATCTTTTAGCGCAGTGCGGCTAATCAAATCGCCGATTAGCGATACGGTTTATTTTTTGGATGACAACGGCGTTCGCCACGCTTTTCCTAATGCCACAACTTACCAAAGCTGGTACGGGGATGATTTTTCCCAAATTGTAACTTTATCAGCCGAAACTATCGCGAGCTACCCACTTGGCCAAAACATTACTTTAAAGCCAGGCAAGCACTTAGCCAAAATTCAAAGCGCGCCGGAAGTGTACGTCATTGAACCAGGGGGTCTTTTAAGGCATGTGACGGAAGGAGAAATTTTACGAACTTGGTACGGGGATAATTGGCACAGCCGCTTAGTTGATATCCCGGAAGTGTTTTTTGATAATTATTTGATCGGCGAAGAAATTACACGCGATTTTCAAATCCCCAACGGCGTGCCGTATCAAATTACGGGCGATAATAAAATTTATTGGAAAGCAAAAAATATAATTAGAAACATCTCCGGGCAATTAAACGCCAACGGTTACAGCCAAAGCGATGTTATTTCTTCTGACCGGGTTTATACCGAACGCCGCCGGCCGACTACAGGCACTTTACCTGAAATTGCCGAACCAGGGGCTCAAGCATATATCCCAACTTTTGATTGCGAAGCGCATAACTTAAAAGCCGCCTTTTTATTTGTGACTCAAAACAATGCGCGGCTTACTGACATCAATAAAATTACTACCTTACAAAGCTCCATTAGCGAGGCTTTTAATTGGGCGACTAAAGACTTAGCCACGCTGGACGCGAACTACCCGTTAACCAATTTAAAAGACGACGGCTATTTACTTTCGCCCGGGCAAGACAATACCACCAAAATTTCAAACGAGGTTATTTTTACTTTCTTTGATAAGCATCCGGACGTATTTGATTTTCTAATAATTTTTACTGACTTTAATGTTTTTGATAGCAACACTACCGCAACTTACACGCCAGTGAGCAACCAAGTTCAGGGCCTGGGTAAAAGCCGGCTTAAAGCCCAAGATGTCTACGGTTCAATTGGCAAACTCAAAGGCATTGTGACTATGGGCAATATCAATAAATACGACATGGATAATGAAAGCGACTTAGCTTATACCCAAAATGTTTTATTGCATGAGATGGCACATTACCAAAGCGGCGCGGCCACTTTTGAATTAGATAATAACCCCGACCGGGCTGAGTTACTGCGTGAAGACAAAGGCCATTGGAGTAATTTTGTAAGCTTCGTCTCGCCGCTTGGCGGCCTTGGATATCGCGACAGCGGCGACGGCACTTTTTACCCAACTATTTTAGATTTAAACAATGTCCACAAGCGCCAATTTAGCGATTTGGATTTATACTTGATGGGCCTACTCCCGCCGCAAGTGATTGATCCGGTTTTTTACATTGAACCAAACTCCCAAGCAACAAATAACGGTAATGTATATACGCCTCAAAATGTAAACGTAATCTCAGGCACTAAGCACGAAGTTACAATTGACCAAATTATCTCTGGCTCTGGCGTGCGCCGATGTGTCTTAGAGTAATTGACAGCCAAAGCTTCAAATAGTAAGCTAGCATAGGTCTTAATTCTCTAAATCCAATCACAAGCAGAAAGGAGGGTTTTGAGATGACCGACCACGAAAGCCCTTCTTGGGCTTCTTTAGACTCTAACGGGAATAAGCTAGTCGATTGTCCGGGTTGCGGGACGCCGACCCCAAGTTGGTTACTGCAATTCAATATTCCGGAAATTAAAAGCAAAGTTTGTAACCGCTGCTACCAAAATCCGGGGCTCCGTCGACTAGTTGAGCCAAACGACCTGAGACAAGCCAAACCTTGTCCGGGCTGCGGAACAGAGTTGCCGAAAGGTTATCTGTTCCACTATCTGCCTGACTTCAGGGTAAAAGTTTGCTACGAGTGCAAATATCACCCTGAAAGGCGGACGCGGCTCAACGCAACCTTGAAAGAGGTGGAGCAGTTAACCGTATCGGTACGGCCGACTAAACGACGTGGGCCAAAAATGGACAAGTCGCCGTATGTTTGTCGGCATTGCCCAGAAGGCAAACGTCTAAAGCAAGGCCCGATCCGCTTCCTGCTACCTGGCCCCGAATGGCTGGAACCCGTGTGTGGTATTCACTACCGTGCGTATTTACGCCACACGGGCAGGCTGATTGTGGCATTACGGCAAGCTGCCTTGGTCAAGGCCGGCGTGATTAAGCGGCATACTGCTGACAGCGTACAGCTTCCAGGCAGTTCACCCAAACCGCAGTGTCGGCGATGCGGCAAGCCGCGAAAGCGTCGGTTGGTTTATCTTCTGCCCGGAGAAGAACATTTGCCCCCCGTGTGCAAATCCTGCCTCAATGAGGCAATGGAGCCGGCGGCTGCCCCTAAGCCGCTACGGCGAGCGCGGACAGAGTCAGTTGTTATGCGGCACACTCCAGGTGTTTGTTCACGCTGCGGCAAAAAACGTGACACGCCTCACGACTGGCCCGGCAACCCCGGCCTTTATATCTGCGAGTTTTGCCACGACACACTTCCGTTTGGTGTCAAACGAAACGTGGTCAAATTCGAGTGCAGAGCTCTGGATCAAGCGCCGGAACCAGAACCGCCGAAGCCGCGAAAGCGGTATAAGGTGGTGAAAAAAGGAGTCAAAAAACCGCCGGTCGAAATCAATGATGATGATTGGGCGGAAGAAAAAATAGAAAAGGAGCTGAGAGACCCAGCGACGGTTAAATCTCTTCACCAAATCCGCCAGGAGAGGGGTGAAAAAGAAGTAGCCGACGAAAAGGGCATCGCGCCAACGTTCGAGCCTCTCGTCGCTCGATTCAACCCAAATCCAAAAGGAGGTTAAGGCGATGATCGCCAACAGTAGAGACAAGCCTCGCCAGCGCTGTGCTAACCGCGGTGCGCCGGCGAGGTTTTCCATTTTTGGTAAAAAAACTTAAACGATTGTATAATAAATGCCATGACAAACCACGAACAAACTTGCTTATCGGTCGCTGAAGAGGAAGCCTATGAAGATATTCACGCCGCGCTAAAAAAGTTACTCGGTAAAAATTATACTAAAGCACCAATCATAATTGGCTACCCGCCAAGCCCTGAACTGGGCGATTTTGCGGTGCCCTTATTTCATTTAGCTAAAGAGCTAAAACGCAAACCGCAACAGTTGGCAGAAAAATTAGCGGCCGAATTTAAACCAACAAAATATTTATCAGCCGCGCGAGCAGCCGGCGGGTATTTAAATTTTTATGCCGACAAACCACAATTTGCCGAATTGATTTTGATGCAAATTTTGCACGAACGCTCACGCTACGGCAATAACGAATGCGGCGGTAACCAAAAAGTAATGTTGGAATACAGCCAACCAAACACACACAAGGAATTTCATATTGGCCATTTGCGCAACACTGTCCTTGGTATTAGCTTAACAAAAATTTTACAAGCTAATGATTATCAAGTAATTCAAGCGAATTACATCGGCGACACCGGCGCGCACATTGCTAAAAGCTTGTGGCTACTGCAACAAAAAGATTTTAACGAATTTAAACAAGCTAAAAATAAAGGGAAAGCGTTAGGGCAAAACTACTCTGAAGCCGTGAACAAATTAGAAGACCGGCCAGAAGCCAAGTTGGATGTGTCAGAAATTCACCGCAAGCTAGAAAACGGTAATCCGGAATTGACCAAGCTTTGGCAAGAAACGCGCGAATGGAGCTTGGATGAATTTAAAGAAATATACAAAGAGCTTGGCGCTAATTTTGACGTGTATTATTTTGAATCAGAAGTTGAGGACGACGGCAAAAAATTAGTGCAAGAACTTTTAGATAAAAAAATTCTGCAGGAAAGCGAGGGCGCTATAATTGCGGATTTGGAACAATACGGTTTAGGTGTTTTAATATTGTTGAAATCAGACGGCACAGCATCTTATGCCACCAAAGATTTGCCGTTAGCGATAAAAAAAGCTAAGCAGTACAAATTAGATCAAAGCTTATACCAAACGGATAACCGCCAATCATTATACTTTAAACAAATTTTTAAAATTTTGCAGTTAGCTGGATTTAAACCCGCGCTTAAACATTTACCTTACGAATTTGTTAATTTAAAAGAAGGCGCGATGTCGTCACGCAAAGGTAACATTGTGTCTTACTCTGAATTAAGGGATAAAGTTTTGGACCAAGCAGTTGCCGAAACCCAAAAACGTCATCCTGATTGGGACGGCAAACGCGTGATGAAATCGGCTCGGGCGATAACCATGGCCGCATTAAAATTTGACATGCTAAAACAAAATAAAAACTCTGTCATTACTTTTGATCCTGAAGCGGCTTTGCAATTTACCGGCGACACCGGACCGTATGTGCAATACACGCACGCGCGCATTTCCAGTATTTTACAAAAAGTTAAAAAACCAGTGAAATCCAAAGTTGACTTCAGCGTCTTCAAAGAAGTTAGTGAAGTTGAACTAATTAAAATGCTGGGGCAATTTCCACTGATTGTAAAAAAAGCGGCTGACGAATTTGAGCCGGCAGAAATCGCGCGCTATCTAATAGATATCAGTCAAGCCTTTTCCAGCTTTTATGAAAGTATTCCAATTTTAAAATCATCACCTAAAGAACAAAAGGCCAGATTGCTATTAGTTAATGGAGTTAAAACAACTTTGGCCAAGGGGTTAAATTTATTAGGCATTGAAGCGCCAGAAGAGATGTAACCCGATTGTCATCCTGAGGAGTCGAGTCCGACTCGACGACGTGAGGATCTCAGGAAGCTAGATTGCCACGTTGCTACGCTCCTCGCAATGACATACACACTATAACAGTGCTATACTAAAACTATGGCAAAAGCTAAAACCAAACCAACTATATTGATAGTTGAAGACGAAAACGCGCTATTAGATTTGTATCAAATCCGTTTAATTAAAGAAGGCTATAATGTCATTTTGGCCTCTAATGGCGAAGAAGGATTAAGCCAAGCGCTAAATCATTTGCCAAATTTAATTTTGCTTGATTTAGTTATGCCTCAAGTGGATGGCTATACACTAATCAGGGAATTGAAAGTAAACCCGTCAACCAAAAAAATCCCAATTGTAATTTTTTCAAATTTGTCGCAACCCTCTGAAGTGGAAAAAGGTTTAAAACTTGGCGCTCAAGATTACATTGTTAAATCAAACGTCACGCCATCTCAACTAGCGGAAAAGGTCAAGGTGCTTTTACCGCTCTAATTTTAGGCCCAACCTCTCCCAAGTTTTTATTTTTTTAAATATAATCATCGTACTAGTACGTTGATATAAATATATTTAAATCTGTAGTTTGTTATATAAAAAGAATCGGCCGGGCGCCCGTGTGGGCTCCCGGCCTGAGGTGATGACGGCCGCTACAGCGGGACTATGTCCTCAATGGGTAAGGACCCCAAACAGACACCATGCCCGCCGAGCGATTCGAGGGTCCGCCCGTCAGTGAATTCCACCGCCGACGAGCACACCTTCTTGACCGTGACCGGCACCTTTTCTCCGCTTTTCGTGCGGATAATAGCTGACGTTCCCGGAACCGCCAGGTTTCTGAATTCGGAATACGACATCCCGACCTCTTCAGTCATACGCCCTCCTGGTGCAAAGCACCATACAGCTAGAAAGCTTCCTACTGTTTTACCGCAGGATTAAAAAAAGGTCAACTATTATTGACGAAAGGACCCAAAGTTAGTAGTATAAATCCTACTTTATGACAAAACTTAGTGTCATTCCGGACTTGATCCGGAATCTCTATTAGATAGAGATCCTGAAACAATACCCAGTCAAGCTGAGCACATGGTTCAGGATGACAAATCTAAGATATTAATAACAATGCCAGACAAAAAACCTGATTTTGTTAAAAAAGAGGAAGCTATTCTAACTTTTTGGCAAAAGAATAAAATCTTTGAGAAATCAGTAGAAATGCGGCCGGCTAAACGGTCGTATGTTTTTTATGATGGGCCGCCGTTTGCCACCGGCACTCCGCACTACGGACATTTACCAGCTTCTTTTATAAAAGATGTAGTGCCCCGCTTTTGGACCATGCGCGGTCACCGGGTGGAACGCCGGTGGGGTTGGGATTGCCACGGGCTACCAATTGAAAACATTGTGGAACAAGAATTAAACTTGAAAACCAAAAAAGATATAGAAAAGCTCGGCATTAAAAAATTTAACCAAACGGCACGCGATTTAGTTTTACGTTACGCCGATGAGTGGCAAAAAGTAATACCGCGGCTTGGCCGATGGGTGGATATGGAAAATTCGTACAAAACCATGGATTTGGAATATATGGATTCGGTCTGGTGGGTGTTTAAACAACTTTGGGACAAAGGGTTGGTGTTTCAAGAACATCGTTCCATGCACATTTGTCCACGCTGCGAAACTACACTGTCTAATTTTGAAGTCACCCAAGGCTATAAAGATATTTCTGATCTTGCCGTCACCGTTAAATTCAAATTGAAAAATTTTGAACATGAAAGTAAGCCAGTGTATGCGCTTGCCTGGACTACGACGCCTTGGACGCTGCCCGGCA
>PEZZ01000025.1 GCA_002773845.1 Candidatus Buchananbacteria bacterium CG10_big_fil_rev_8_21_14_0_10_42_9 | reverse complement strand
AACGAAAGCCGACACGCCGCCAAATAAAATGGCGTCACTGGCCGAATCATAACTTCCAAACCCACGACCGTCTAATTGGACCGTATCACCAACCTGCCCGCTGGCTGGCGTAATACCGCACAAACCAACAGACGAGGCAATATCATCAACGATAAAAGGTGTAACATTAGAATAATTGCCAACGCTATCAATTACGCGCACTACATAATAATCGTTAGTCGGATCACTATCCGTTAAATCGTTTTGGGGTACACCGCTCGGGACAGCGGCAATAATTTCGTTAGCAGACCAACCAGCGCTACAGGGTAAATCAGCGTTCCATGTCTGCGTTCCATCCAGAGAACTAAATTGAACTAAACCGCTGGCAGTGCCGTATTGACTGCCGGATAAAGTGATAAATTGGCCCACTCCGCCGGCTGGCGTACCGTCAACTAAATGGCTAGAGCCGATGGTGTCAGTGTGCGGGGAGGCCACGTTATAGGTGTATGATTCAGAAACTTGAAGCGGTAAAAAGATCTTAACATCACCGCTAATAGCACCGTTAGAAATGCCTTCCCCTGCCGGCAAGCTATTCAAAGTGATTTGATTAGAAGTCCAATTGCCTAGGTCAATACAAGCCGCGTTTGGCAAATTGTTAACGTCAAAACAATTATTAGCAGTATATACTGTGTTGTTAAAAATTAATTCTCCGGCAATAGTAAAATCATTGCCAGCAACCGTAATTGGACCACCGTCATAATATCCCGGGTCAGGTGAGATGCTGGTAATTTCAGGCGTACATTCCGCGTCATCGCTAGTTGTATAAGTCCAGGAGAAATCGTCCGTGGTTGAGCCATCAGAAGCCGTATTGGCATTACCGTCTAAGTGATTGCGGCAAGCATCTTGCAAACCAGTACTATCATCATTAATATCCCCCGCGATTAATGTTGGTTGGTATTCCGTAAAATCTAAATAATTTTCACTTGGCCCGGCGCTCAAAGTATTGAACGGCACGCCCCCGGAGCTTGATACAACATGTGAAAAAGTACCAGAGTAAGGCGTACCAAAGGCCGCTTCGGATACGCTTAAATTATTTTGATCATATAGCGTTGACGCGCGCATAGTTTCAGAAAAAATTGCTTGAACCGGAGCAAGGGTGCACACATTAGTGCCCTGTGGCGCGAAAGACAACACGGTTGGGGGGGTCGGGTCGCCAACAGTACCAATAGTGAAGCTCCTTTGGCGAGTCGGTAACGCTAGCGGCAATTGTTCACCGCCTTGGCCAGAAAATCCGTTAAATGTGACCTGATAAGTTGCCCCCGGCTCAAATTCAGCATCTGGAATCCACTCAAGCAATGGGCTGCCTGGAGGGTTATTAGCTAAACTTCCGGTTGGGAATTGAGTTGCACAGGCTCCCCCGCCCTGAGCTTGCAGGCACTCGACTGTAATATCAGATTGATCAACCGTTGACGGATTAACATTAGCTGAAAAACGGGCTTGAACTAATTCACAAATTGGAGCCCCGTCAGTTGGCGAAAAACTAACTAGCGTCAAACTATTAGTACAGCCGCCAGGGATAGGGCTAAACGAACCCCATAAACCGGTAGTGGGATCGCCGTCACCGTCAGTATCTTCGCAAAAACGGATATTACAACCCGCCCCATCAGTTTGCGAACTCGGTATGGTGCATTGAGATCCGGCCGGAGGCCCAAACACTCCAGATAAAATTGAATTAAAGACAAAGGTTACTATCGCGTAAGAGGTCAAAATTATTACGAGCCCAATAATCCCGTTACGCAAAATATCTTTCGCCCGCTGAATTTTATTCTCCTCCCCCCCGGCGGTCATCCAAACAAACCCCCCGTATAAAACAATTAAAATAGCTAGCACGCCTAAAAATGCCAACGCCACTTGAACAATAGTTAAAATAGTTTGGCGAATATCAGTCGTACCAAGCCCAAGGGCGGTGGCATAATTAAGGCCGGTATCTACCGCCAAAGCAGGGGCAATAACTAAAGTTAGAGCCGTAAACACAAAAACGCTGATAATTTTGACGCGAGATTTTTTAACGGCTCTTCTCATGATCATAATTAGGTGTTAGCGCAAACTGACGCTTGCCAGCCTGCCTCATCCAGCGGTTGGCCGTTACAGCAATAAGGCGCGCCCGAACAGGTGCCGCCACTACTATCCGGGCCGGTTGAGGGCAAGAAACAATTTTGATAAATATCTTGAAGCCCTGAACCCACTTCCACTCCGTACGAAGTTGAAGCTTCAAAAATTGAGTGGTCAATTAAAAACGAGGTAATATCCGGATAACCGTCAAGGGGCGGTGTAACATCTGAGGCTTGGCTTTTAAGCCAATACCCAAGACCGCCAGTCGATTGGCTTTGTAAACTAATATAGCGGCGATTATGACACCCGTCCGAGGAAGCCGAACACTCATTATCTTGGGCGCAATAATCATTAGCGTTATTCGGGTCAACGCATAACCCCAACGGAGAACAAATCTGATTGCCCAAACAATCTGCATCAGACACACAGCCGCAATAGCCATCCCGATATCCCGAACCTGGTTTAATTGTGCTTTCACGCATTAACTTGTCAAAATCTCCTGCGGGCACAGCGTTTAAAGCCACATCCAGCTGCTGAATACCAGGTCCGCTACCCAAAGAAGTTAAAATTGGCGGTGTCAGATCAATTTCGTCTCTAATCCAAAAACTCCAAACCACACTATCACCATCATGCGGCGGCGCTGGGTCTGGTTGCGGCGCCGGAGAAGTGGGATTTAAGTTGTAGTAATCGTCAATGTTTGTGGCTGGAAAAACTTGTTCGGCTAATTGATCACGATCACCGTCTAAAGAATTATTGGCCGCATCAATCACGCCATCAGCCGGAAAACTAGCCAACGGGTGATTATTGCCATCACCATCTTGGCACACCGCATTTGGCGGCGTGCCAGTACAAAAAGTATACGGGGAATCAGTGCAATCAATGCTGGTATTGCAACGATTTAATGTGGCCGCCCGGGTAGTTACCCGATACTGTGTGGCGCCTTGCCCGGCTACTGTCGGCAGACAAAATATTGGATCACCGCACGAATTGGAAATCGGATTACCAGACCCGTCCTCACAGGCATTAGCCGGTATAAACTCAACTGTGCGATACTGATTACTCGTAATAAATTGACCTTCGGCAGTGGTCCAAGTCCCGCCATTATTATATTGCACCTGTAAATTATCAAAACCATTGGCGACTAAACCCTCCACCACTGTCGGATCTAAGGCTTCGTCAAAACGTAACTGAACAATGGCATTTTTAGGTTGGTCAGGTACGTGATTGGTAGTTAATACTGCGGAGGTGTCGTCTTGGCCACCACTCATGGGCACTAACGTCACCCAACGTCCGACGCCGCTGGCGCCTAAATTTATGTTGTTGCCGGAACTTCCCACAACTGCCGCCGTTAAGTTAATTTGGGAACCAGACGGTGTTGCCAAAACATCAGGGTTAAAAGTAGTGCCACTTATAGCTGTTGCAATGCGGTTAGCTACGCTGATAGTTGTATCGGTTGGGAAAATTTGAATTTGATTGCCTTGAGGAACTGTGGGGACAAAGCGGAAAGTAATATTAGATATAGTTAAGGCATCGGCAAACTTTTCAGCTGTCGCACTTAAGGTAAAAAGGTCAGCATCATTAAACCCCCCCAGCGGCCGCTGCAACGACAAGCCGCCACCCAGCGGCAAAACAACTGATCCGTCACCGGCAATGTAATTTAACACTCCGTTATTAACTGGGTTATCTTGCCAGGTGATAGTGACTTGGCCTGAAGCCGGATTACCAAAATCAGCCGTAACTAAACTTTCGTCATTTAGGCCGTTATAGGTGCCGATGATGTCCGGTTGAGTTGGGGTAAAGCTAATAAATTCTGCCGTTGGGTTAGAGTCAACTTGCGGGATATCAGTTACAATTATTGCCCCTTGGGCCGCTTGAGCTAAAACAGTGCCGTATTGATCGGCTAAATTATCGGGCTGGGGAAATTGAGTGACTAACTCAGGCGGATGTAAATCTAAAAAGTTTGAAACTTGAAAATTCCACCCGAACCCAACGCCATTTGGCCAACCGTTAGTGCCATCAAGCAATTGCACGCCATTATTACCACCCATTAAATCAACGCTATACCATACGGCTTCTAAATTATTTCCTAAATTTTCAACCGGGTTAAAGACGAAGGTTAAATTATCAATTGTTGCCACCTGCACGTTGGCAATGGCCGTTGACGGATCCTCACCAAATACATAAATTTTAACTGCATCTGTGTTAACTGTGCCGGTACCGGTGATAATTGAGTTGGGGTCAACCTCTTCTTTGAAAGTCACAATGATGTTAGTGTTGCGGGGAATTTCGGTAGCACCCGGCGCTGGGTAAACTGCTTCGATTAAGCCGCCACCAATAGCGCTACAGTTGCGGCAAATATCAGTTGGCGTGATAACTCCGCCGGGCGGTGCCCCGGTCGGCGCCTGGAGCCCGCCAATAACACTTTGCAAAATAAAAGTTACAATCCCAAATGAGGTTAAAATAATTACCAGCCCAATCAGTCCGTTCCTTAAATAATCTTTGGCTTGTTGAATTCGACTCTCGTCACCGCCGGAAGTCATCCACAAAAATCCGGCATAAAGCACAATCAGCACAGCAAGCGTGCCTAAAAATCCAAGTGCCACCTGGACAATCCTCAAAATAGTTTCACGAATATCGGTTGTCCCAAGCCCCAGGGCGGTGGCGTAATTTAAACCGGTGTCAACTTGAAGCGCCAATGCCAAATTCGGTGCCACAAAAAAAACAACCAGACCGGTTGCTAAAAAAATCCAACTAAAAGTTTTTTTGAAAACTTGTTTATTTTTTTGTTTTCGTTGAACTTGCATGGGGTTCAATTTTAAACTCCGGCATTAACCGGATAGGCGGGCTTTGACCAAACGGTTCACCAACGAACCGTCAGCTTTGCCGGCAACTTGTTTCATTACCTCGCCCATTACCTGACCCATTTGTTGCGGTGAATCAGCGCCCAATCGTTCCACCACCTGATTCACTAATTTTTCAATCTCGGCTTCTGGCATCTGCTCCGGTAAAAAAGCCTCAAGCAATGCCAGTTCCTGTTTTTCTTTATTGGCTAAATCTTGACGGCCGCCTTGAGCGTAAGTTTCCAACGCCTCTTGGCGCTTTTTAACCTCGCTTTTAACCGCCCTGACTACCATGTCCTCGGCCAGCTTACCCTTATTATCCTTAGCCAATTGCTGCAAAACAACTAATAACCCGCGATAGGTATTAGCCGTCACTTGGTCTTTGGCTTTTAGAGCCTCGCTGACTTTGGATTGTAATTGTTCAATTGTGATCATTAATTACGATCGACCACGTGAATAAGTATCTTCCTTGAGCTTGCCAGTCTTGATCAAGTATTCGCGTTTTTCTGACAGTTCTTTTCGCTTCAAAGCCAATTCCTTGGATGCCGTTCGGTTAAGTGGCCGCTTGTGAAACTGAATTTTTTTCTTTTGAATCAAACGTCCGCTTTGTTGAACTTGGCGATTAAATCTACGGATCAAGCCCTCAAAACTTTCGCCGCTTTTTCGCTTCGTTTCTACCACTAAAGTTCACCTTCCTTTCAAGTAATTAATAGTAATGCGATTTATGTCAAAATCGTATATAAAATAACACGAAAGTAACGATTAGTCAAATATAAACGCAGGCTATTTTGAATTTAGCTTACGTTTAAGTTCCTCTGTAATTTTATCAAAGTTAACCACTTCCTGCGCGCCTCCTTCCATATCTCGAATCAAAATAGTGCCATCCACCACTTCTTTTTGACCCAATATCAAAACATACTTCACGCCCAACTTATTTGCCGCTTCCAATTGGGCTTTTAATTTGTCTTTACTGAAAGTTTCTACGGCGCGGATGCCCTGTTTTTGAAATTGCTGAAATAGTCTCATCGCTTTTATTTTAGCTTGGTGGCCAATTTGAGCGATAAAAACTTGAGGTTTCTTTGGTTTACCAATTTTAACTTCCAAATTGCGCATTTCTCGAATCACCCGATCAACGCCAACTGAAAACCCGCAAGCCGCTGTTGGTTGTCCGCCCAAAGCTTCGACTAACCCATCGTAACGGCCACCCCCGCCCAAAGCACTTTGGCTGCCACCTTCCTCAACTTGAGGCCAAATTTCAAATAAAGTCCGGTTGTAATAATCCAACCCCCTGACAAGATGTGGGTTTAAGTTATAAGGAATCTCAAGCTCATCTAAATACTCAACTACTTTCATAAAATGCTCTTTGCTCGCATCGCCTAGCCAATCTAAAATTTGCGGTGCGTCTTGGCGTAATGGTTGGCATGTTAGCTCTTTGCAATCTAGCAAACGTAATGGATTTTTAGTAATTCGCTTTTTACAATCTTCGCATAGCTGCCGGCGCTTAGATCGATAATACGTTGTCAGCTCTTTAGTATACTCTTCTCGCTCCTCGGGGTCTCCGATACTGTTTAACTGAATCGCCACGTTTGATAATTTAAGCTCTTGAAATATTTGGTAGGCAATACTAATCATGCGGGCATCGACTACCGGCTCTTCTTGGCCAAGTGACTCAAAGCCGAATTGGTAAAATTGCCGATAACGCCCGGCTTGTGGCTTTTCGCGCCGAAACATTGGCCCCCAATAGTACAATTTGACTGGCTGAGGCCAAGTCATCATGCCATGTTCAATATAAGCGCGAGCAATTGAAGCGGTGGCTTCTGGGCGCAAAACCACAGACTCATCATGATCTTCAAAGGTAAACATCTCTTTTTGGACTATATCTGACTGCTTGCCTACGCCGCGGATAAAAAGTGAAGCCGACTCTACAATTGGCAAACCAATTTCTTTGTAAGTATAAGTGTCAACGAAACTTTCAACCACATTTCGCACATATCGCCAATAGGGCTGCGCCTCTGGCAAAATATCTTTAAAACCTTTGAGCAAGTGCTGACGCTTAGCACTATTAGGTTTTTTTATCGGCTTATCTTCGGTTTTTTTTGTCGTTGATTTTTTTGGCATAACTTAATTTACAAATTGTAAATCACATCTCCTCCAACAAAACCTAAACGATCCACCGGCCAACCACGAACCAAAGCGCTACCAATTATCAAATCTTGATCAACTGGCCCAAATATCCTTGAATCTAAACTGTGCTCACGATTGTCGCCAAGTAAAAAATAATGTAGCGCGGGCACCGTCCACTCTTTGTTGTTGTTGGCCAGAGTTTTAGTGCCTGGCTCAAGATAATCTTCCTCTAAAACAATGCCTTGCGGGTTGCTGTTATTTTTAATCACAATTCGGCCGTTATTAATCGCTACGGTTTCGCCAGGCAATCCGACGATGCGTTTAATGAAAAATTCTTTTTTATTATTTGGGTTGCGAAAAACTACCACATCACCGCGTTCTGGATCATTAAAGCGGTAGGTAATCTCATTGATAATTAAATACTCATTATCGTGAAAGTTCGGCTCCATCGAAGCGCCCTTGACATAAAAGGGCTGAATCAAAAAATAGCGCACCGGGATAATAATCGCTAACGATATCACTACCACCTTGACTATCTCCCAAATAAAAATCAACGCTTCTTTGAAAAGCGTCGGGTCGTTAGAATTTGACGACTGATTAGAATTAGGCGAGTTACTAAACATGTAAAAATAAGCTATCAAGCCCATTTTATCATATATTTTTAGAAAAATCAACCTTGATGGTCGCATAACTTTAAATCATATTGACAGCTTAAACTTTTTTGCTAGAATACTATTTTTATTCTATAATAACGGCAAATTTATGGCAGAAGAACAACGTGACTTTTTAGAAGAGAGAATTGAAGAAACCTACGATAAAGACATCTTCGCCAAGCCCAGAAAAAAACGGTTTTTTGTGGGTAAATTTTTTGTTTACGGAATTATTGCTCTATTGCTTTGGCTGGGAGTCGCCGTCATTAATGCCGTCAAATCCGGCATTACTTTATCAGAAAGCCTAGGCCAAGCTAACATTTTAACTCAAATTAAACACTTAGTTACTAGCGAGGATCGAAAATTAGTCGGCGAAGAAACTGATCGAATAAATATTTTACTTTTAGGGATGGGTGGCTTTGGCCACGATGGCCCGCTGCTAACAGACACGGTGATGATCGCCTCATTTAAGCCATCCACTAAACAAGTCGGCATGATTTC
>PEZZ01000024.1 GCA_002773845.1 Candidatus Buchananbacteria bacterium CG10_big_fil_rev_8_21_14_0_10_42_9 | reverse complement strand
AAGACGTCGTCAGAGCCGCGGTTTTTGGCAATGTTGGCACGATTATGTGCTTTCGCATTGGCGCCACTGATGCCGAGTTTTTAGCCCAAGAATTCGCGCCATATTTTACCGAAGAAGACTTAGTGAATCTGGCCAAGTACGAAGTCTACTTAAAACTTATGATTGACGGCATTTCGTCCAAGCCGTTTTCAGCTTTAACTTTGCCGATTGAATACGAACCAACCGACAATGTTAATAAAGTTATTTCACAATCTCGAGAGCGGTATACTAAAAGCTTAGAAGTTGTGTCGGACAAAATTATGCGCTGGTCAACTGGCACTGACGGCAAACCTAAAAAAACTGAACTGCCGAGTAAAAAGAAAAGAAAAGATGCCCCCAAAAAGGAAAAATCATCAGTCGAGGAGACTAAGAAAAAAGAATCATCAAGTTTAGGCAAACCAAAACCGCAAACTAAAGTTGAAACAAGCAAAAGTAAGTCTAGTGCTTATCTAGCCGAATGTGACAAATGCGGTGCTGAGTTTGAATTAACTTTTGTGCCGGACGGTATCAGGCCGGTTTATTGCCAAAAATGCTTCCAAGGCCAACGTGTCCAAAAAAATAATGATAAGCCAAAAAATACTTCGGGCGGTTTTCGGTCTGACGTCAAAGACGAATCCAGGCTAACGCTTTCTGACGCAGTTAAAAAAGAACCAGTCCCTTTCAACCAGTCCAAAAATGAGGCGCAACCTGCCGGGGTTAAACCGGGAGAGGTGATAAACGTTGAATAATGATAAAGCCAAAATTAGTTGATAAACCTAACCACATTGATCAAGAATTAGGCTACTGGCAGGCAGTGGCTATTTTGGTTGGCACAGTAATTGGAGCTGGCATCCTGGGCATACCGTATGTGGTTAGTAAAACCGGCCTGGTTTTAGGCTTGGTTATTATTGTCATAATTTTCTTAGCCTTGACTAGCAAAAGCTTGCTTTTAGCGGAAGTGACTTTACGCACTAGAGCGTCATATCAACTGCCCGGTTACGCTGGCGCTTATTTGGGGCCATGGGCTAAGTGGTTGTATACTTTTGTTCAAGTTTCTGCCTCTTACGGCGCTATCATTGCTTATATTGTGGGCGTCGGAACAATATTATCCGAAATTATTGGTGGCCCCACTTATCAATTACTAAATTTGACCATTAATCCAACCATTTATTGGGGCGTTGCGTTTGCGGCGCTGGGAGGTATGGTTGTTTACGCGGGATTGATTTTATTGCGAAAAATTGAACTTTGGTTGACCATTTTTTTAGCTTTAATCGTTATCATCTTGGCCGTTATCGGCTGGAATGGTATTGAAAAACAACTGATTGCAAAATTTGATTATGCTTACTTATTTTTAGCTTACGGCACTGTTTTTTTCGCATTTTCAGGAGCTTCAGCTATTCCTCAAATGCGCAGAGTGTTAAAAGGCCAAGAAAATAAACTGGCCAGCGCCATAGTCACGGCTAAACTTATTATCTTTGTTATTTACATTTTATTTACAGTTACTGTTTTAAGCATTACCGGTTTACATACAACCGAAATCGCCACTGTCGGGCTTGATGGCACGTTTGGTTTATTGATGTTTTACCTTGCCAATATATTAGCTCTATTTACTATTAGCACTAGCTTCTTCTCCCTTGGTTTAGCTTTAAAAAATGTGTACCACTTAGACTATAAAATTCGTAACAGCTATGCTTGGCTTTTTACTATGGTGCCGCCAACAATATTATTTTTAATGGGTCTTAACGACTTTGTCGGTATCTTAAATTTTATCGGCGCTGTTGGCGGGGGAATACTGGGTGTTTTGATCATTCTAATTTTTTGGCAAGCAAAAAAGAAAGGTAACCGCAACCCTGAATTTTCCTTGCCGGAATTAAAGCCGTTAGGTTGGATTTTGATCGTTATGTTTTTAGTTGGCATCTTGTACACGCTTGTCCATCCCACCTAAGTTGACAGCCTCTTTGTTCTTTGATATGTTATTAGCACTCTATCTATGAGAGTGCTAATTTAAATTTATGCAACCAGATAAGCTAACTCAAAAAACTCAAGAAGCCTTACAGAAAGCCTTATTTTTGGCTACTGAAAATAACCACCAACAAATAACTGTTTGGCACTTACTTTACGCCTTACTTGAGCAAGAAGAAGGTATTGTGGTGTCAATATTGAAAGAAGCTGATCTTGATTTACCGGGCGTAAGAGCTGAATTACAAGATCAACTAAATAAATTACCCCGGACACAAACCACCATCATGGGCCAGCAATCGGTTACCGCCGAGTTTAATAAAGTTATTGGCCAAGCCGATAAAGAAGCTAAACAGTTTGGTGATGAATACATTTCAACTGAACATTTGCTTTTAGCTATGCTGAAACTGGACACTAGTGCCGCACCACTTTTATCTCCTTTAAGTTATGATCGGGTTTTGGAAATTTTGAAAACTATACGCGGATCACACAAAGTCACTGACGCTGACCCTGAATCCAAGTATCAGTCTTTAGAAAAATATGGCGTGGATTTAACCAAACAGGCCCAAGACGCAAAATTAGATCCGATTATCGGGCGTGATACTGAAATTAGACGGGTTATGCAAGTGCTTTCCCGCCGGACAAAAAATAATCCGGTTTTAATTGGTGAACCAGGAACTGGAAAAACAGCTATTGCCGAAGGCCTCGCGCAAAGAGTAGTTGCGGGGGATGTGCCAGAATCACTCAAGAACAAAAAAGTGATTAGCTTAAGTATGGGTTCACTTGTTGCCGGGACTAAATTTCGGGGCGAATTTGAAGACCGACTGAAAGCGGTACTAAAAGAAATTGAAGAACAAGCTGGTAAAATTATTTTATTCGTAGATGAATTACACACCATTGTTGGTGCGGGCGGCGCTGAAGGAGCGATTGACGCGTCAAATATGTTAAAACCGGCTTTAGCTAGAGGCACTTTAAGAATGATCGGCGCGACTACGCTCAAAGAATATCAAAAACACATCGAAAAAGATACCGCCCTGGAACGGCGCTTCCAGCCTGTGTTCGTGCAAGAACCTACGACTGAGGATAGCATTGCCATGCTTCGCGGTATTAAAGAAAAATATGAGCTACACCACGGCATTAAAATTACCGATGATGCAATTTTAGCGGCAACTAATTTATCCCAACGCTACATCACTGACAGATTTTTACCCGATAAAGCCATCGATTTAATTGACGAGGCGGCCTCGGCTTTAAAGATGGAAATTGATAGCATGCCTGAAGAAATTGATTCATTTAAACGTAAAATTACTCAGCTGGAAATTGAAGTTGAGGCGCTAAAACGAGAAAAAGATAAAGCCGCTAAAAACCGACTAAAGGAACTAAAACAACAAATTGCTGATTTAAAAGAACAAAATTCTGACTTAGAAGTGCAATGGCAGGCTGAAAAGAAACTTATCTCCCAAATCCAAGCTAACCAAAAACAAATCGATGAATTAAAAATTCAGGCTGAAAAAGCTGAACGAGAAGGCGCGTTAGATAAAGTCGCTGAAATTAACTACGGTCAAATTCCTGCCTTAGAAACCAAGTCAAAGCAATCTAAGCAAAAACTAGATAAAATTCAAAGCCACCGTAAAATTCTAAAAGAAGAGGTAACTGAAGAAGATATTGCCGCTGTGGTTGCGCGCTGGACCGGTATTCCGGTTAGCAAGATGCTCGAATCAGAAGCTTCTAAGCTGGCACGCATGGAAGACGAACTACACAAACGAGTAGTCGGCCAAAAAGAAGCTATTGCCGCGGTGGCCAACGCTATTCGACGTTCACGGGCGGGCATATCTGAGGAAAAAAAACCAATTGGGTCATTTATATTTTTAGGGCCAACCGGAGTAGGGAAGACGGAATTGGCCAAAGCCTTGTCAGAATTTATGTTTAACACCGAAGAAGCAATAGTCCGGGTCGATATGTCCGAATTCATGGAAAAACATTCAGTATCTAAAATTATCGGTTCGCCGCCAGGCTACGTCGGCTATGATGAAGGCGGACAGTTAACCGAAAAAATTCGCCGCCGCCCCTATTCAGTTATACTTTTTGATGAAATTGAAAAGGCCCATCCCGAAGTGTTCAACATTTTATTACAAATATTGGACGACGGCAGAATCACTGACGCCAAAGGCAGGCTTGTCAACTTTAAAAATACGATTATCATCATGACCTCTAATATTGGCAGTGAAGTAATCAGAGAATATACTTTGGGTTTCACGGCTGGTGACAAATTAGGCAAAGTTGACGATAAAGAAATGCGGGAGCGCGTATTAGAGGCACTTCAAAAATCTTTTAGGCCTGAATTTTTGAACCGGATTGATAGCATCATAACATTTTCATCTCTCAAAAACGAAGAAATTGAAAAAATTGTTGACTTACAACTTAATTTAGTCAAGCGGCGGTTAGAGAAAAAGGAAATTAAGCTTAAATTTAGCGACGCCTTGAGAAAATATGTTGCCAAAGAAGGCTTTGATCCAATCTATGGCGCTAGGCCCTTAAAGCGGGTAATCCAAAATAAAATTTTGGATCCTTTAGCGCTTGAGATTATTGACCAAAAAATAAAACCGGGGCATACTGTATCAGTCGACATTAAAAACGGCCAGTTGACTTTTACAACCAAAAGCTAATGCCTCGAAGCGTAATTGAAATCTCCAAACTGTCTAAGGTATATCCAAATGGCACTAAGGCCTTAGATAATGTTAGCCTTGATATTCCGGAAGGTGAAATTTTTGCTTTGCTTGGAGCCAATGGAGCCGGCAAAACAACTTTAATCAGCATCGTCATGGGTTTAACTAAAAAAACAAGCGGAGATATTAAAATTTTTGGCCTTGACCATCTAAAGCATTACCGAGAAACCAAGCAGGAAATGGGTTTAGTCCCTCAAGAGTTGAGTCATGACCACCAACATAAAGTCATTGAATCGGTTAAGATGCTGGCCGGCTACTATGGGAAAAAACTTACGCCCCAAGATATCGACGAAACTTTGTCGCCTTTAGCGCTGCTAGATAAAAAAGATCTGACTGCCGGCCAGCTGTCGGGTGGCATGAAAAGAAGGTTAATGATTGCCAAGGCTTTAATTCATAAACCAAAAATTCTTTTCTTAGACGAACCGAGCGCCGGCGTGGATGTAGAGCTTAGGCGCGGGCTTTGGGACCATGTGCTCCAACTTAAGCGCTCGGGCGTCACCACAATTTTAACTACTCATTACCTGGAGGAGGCTGAAATGCTAGCTGATAAAATTGCGGTAATTAACAAAGGTAAAATCATCTTTGATGACGATAAAGACGAAATTTTTAAAAAGTTTGGAAAAAAAGAGATTATTTTTGAGTTATTAAAACCAATCAATCAACTGCCGCTTGAACTTAAACAAGCTTCTGTGAAAAAAATTAACGATTTGCGTTTATCTTTTGACCAAAGCCGGACTAAAGAGTTTTATTCAATTCAGCGTATCTTGGATATTTTGCATAAGGAGAATATACAGGTTGAAAATATTGACACCCATAGTACTAATTTAGAAGAAATTTTCGTTTCTTTGACCCATGAGAAATAAAATTAATTATCGAGGGGCCTACACTATTTTCAAATGGCAAGTATTGCGTTTTTTAAAGTTCCCGACGCAAACGTTGGCCTCGCCGGTCATTACTACCACCCTATATTTTGTAGTTTTTGGCTACTCTATAGGCAATCGGGTTGGTGAAATTGACGGCATTAGTTACATTAAATTTATTGTGCCTGGCTTAATTATGATGAGCCTTTTGATGAACGCTTATACATCTCCTTCGTCAAATATTTTATTATCTAAGGTGCTTAATACTTTAGTTGATGTGTTGTCCGCGCCAATTTCGGCTTTGGAATTTTTAGTCGCTTATTCACTGGCTGGAGCCGTCCGAGGAATTGTCGTTGCGATAGTAATTTATATCGTATCGTTATTTTTTGCGGGCTTTACTATTACCAGCTGGTTTTACTTATTCGGCTTTTTGATACTCACATCTTGGAGTTTTGCGATTATTGGCGTAATTGCCGGGGTATGGGCCTCACGCTTTGAGCAAGTGTTTCTTTTACCGACGTACGTGATAACGCCGTTAACATTTTTAGGCGGTGTTTTTTATTCTATCAAGATGATCCCGCCGATACTCCAAAAAGTCTCGCTTTTTAATCCGATTTTTTACATGATTGACGGACTGCGGTACTCATTTTACGGAATATACGATGTTCCTCCGTTACGAAGTTTAATTTTTGTCTTTTTTGCCTGGGCGGTTTTGTTCGCGATTGCCTACCATGTTATATCTAAAGGCTATAAACTAAAAACTTGATGAATCCAAAGAAAAAAGTCCAAGTCGCAGTAGCAATGTCCGGCGGCGTCGATTCATCGGTCGCCGCTGCTTTATTAAAACAGCAGGGCTATGACGTGTCTGGTTTTTTCATGAAAAATTTTTCTCGTGAAAGCTGGGAAGGAGTGATTGACCCAGATTGTCCGTGGGAACAGGATCAAGGAGACGCCAAAGCAGTTTGTGACATATTAGATATACCTTTTGAAAGCGTTAATTTTGAAAAAGAATATAAAGACACCATTATTGAATATTTTTTTCGTGAATATGCCAAAGGCCGAACACCAAACCCTGACGTTTTATGTAATAAGGAAATGAAGTTTGGAATATTTCTAAATAAAATGATGGAGCGGGGGTTTGACATGGTCGCAACCGGCCACTACGCTAGAATTAAAGACGGGAATAAATTATACAAAGGATTAGATCCAAATAAAGACCAATCATATTTTTTACACCAATTGTCTGAAAAGCAACTAACTAAATCCATGTTTCCGGTTGGTGAATTTAAAAAATCTGAAGTTCGGCAAATCGCAAAAAAACTGAAATTTCCCAACGCTGATAAAAAGGATTCGCAAGGGTTGTGTTTTATCGGCCACATAAATGTTAAAAAATTTCTTGAACAAAAAATTAAACCCAAAAAAGGCGACATTGTTGACACCACGGGCGACAAAGTCGGGGAGCATGAGGGTGTTTGGTATTTCACGATTGGCCAAAGGCGTGGCATCAAAATTGGCGGGTCCGGGGAACCCTACTACGTAGTTGATAAAAAGATTAAGACTAATACTTTGGTTGTGGCTAAAGGGCATCAGCACAAAGAACTACATGCCAAAAATATCCTAGTCACTGATGTTCACTGGATAAACAAAGCCCCAAAGCTGCCGGCCAAACTAAAAGCCAAAATCCGCTACCAGCAAGATGATCAGGAATGCACTATTAATTCTTTGAATAAGAGCTTAACTGTAACTTTTAAAGATGGACAATTCGCAATCGCCCCTGGCCAATCAATTGTATTTTACTATAGAGATTATTGCCTTGGCGGAGCAATAATTGAGAAAACGTTATAAAAGAAAACGGCGCCTAACCTCCATCGGCGCCGCGTCTCACACACCGGGTATGGCTAGCAAACTTTAAGCTCCGCCCAGGTCCGGTACCGGCTATAACGGCTGTGATCTACGCTAATAGTCAGGATCGGCGACCTACCACTTTCAGTCACAAATATGTGCCGGACAATGCCAATTTCAACCTTATTGGCAGTGGTAAATGCCACCTGGTCTCCAATCCTGACCGTCTTACCGTCAGGCCCAGTTACTGACTGGGCGTAACCACAATCGAAGACTGCCTTGAACTCAGGCATTTGGCCACCTCCGAGTTAAAGCCAGTTACAACTTACCATATTTATAATAAAAGTTAAAAACCTTGCCAAGATATAAGTTTTTAAGTATATTACTCTAATATGCCAGTAGATAATTTAAGAGAAAAATTTCTCAAATTCTTCAAAGAAAAAGGTCACACTATCATTAAATCCGCGCCACTGATTCCGGAAAATGACCCAACGGTGCTCTTTACGACTGCCGGCATGCATCCATTAGTGCCTTACTTAATGGGGGCAGACCACCCCGGCGGTAAACGGGTGGCCGATGTTCAAAAATGTATCCGGACCACTGATATTGACGAAGTCGGCGATGAGTCTCACTTAACTTTTTTTGAAATGTTGGGAAATTGGTCATTTGGTGACTATTTTAAAAAAGAAGCTATTGAATGGTCATGGGAATTTTTGACTGATAAAAAATGGCTGGGCTTGGACCCAAGCCGAATTTACGTATCCGTTTTCGCCGGCGACAATGACGCGCCACGCGACAACGAGTCAATTGCAATCTGGCAAGAACAATTTAAAAAAGCCGGCATTGACGCCAAAGTTGATAAACGCATATTTACATTAGGCAAAAAAGACAACTGGTGGGGGCCGGCCGGTGAGACCGGACCCTGTGGCCCTGACACTGAAATGTTTTATGATACTGGTAAAAAACCGAAAGAGCCTGAATCCCCTAAGGATTTTACCGATAATCCCAGATACGTTGAAATTTGGAATGATGTATTTATGCAATACAATAAAGCCGCCAGCGGTAAATTTGAACCATTAGATCAAAAAAATGTAGATACTGGCATGGGATTAGAACGCACGGTGGCAGTGCTTGGCGGTTATAATAACGTTTATGAAACTGAGTTTTTTCGGCCAGCGATTAAACTAATTGAAGATATGTCTGGCCTGCAATATGGCAAAGAATTTAGCGCCGGTGAAAGTACTTCGCGCTCAATGAGAATTATTACCGACCATATAAAATCAGCTACATTTATCCTCGGCGACGAAAAAGGTGTCAGCCCGTCAAACTTAGACCAGGGCTACATTTTACGCCGTTTGATCCGCCGCGCTATTCGTGAAGCCAAAAAACTTGGGATTAATAGATTTTTTACCACCGAAATTGCAGAATTTTTTATTGCTGAATATTCACCGACTTACCCAGAACTGGCTCAAAACAAAGAATTTATAATCACAGAACTTATGAAAGAAGAAGAAAACTTTAACAAGACCTTAGAACGCGGTTTAAAAGAGTTTGAAAAAATGAGCACCGACAAAAAGATAGACGGCCGGGAAGCTTTTGTGTTGTTCGCCACTTACGGCTTCCCTTATGAGATGACCGAAGAATTAGCCAAGGAAAAAGGATTGAAGATTAACAAAGAAGAGTTTGACGCAGAATTTGCCAAGCACCAAGATGAATCCCGCAAAGGACTAACGCAAAAATTTCACGGCGGGTTGGCTGACCAATCCGAAGCTACCGCTAAAATGCACACTGCTAATCACTTGCTTTTAGAAGCGCTAAAACGCTTGCTCGGCCGTGATGTAAATCAAAAAGGCTCTAATATAAATCGAGAGCGGCTACGGTTAGACTTTAATTTTGACCGCAAATTGACTGATCAAGAAATCAAACAACTGGAAGACATGGTCAATGAGCAAATTCAAAGCGGACTGCAAATCACCAATGAAGTTATCCCCCTAACTCAAGCTAGAGAAAAAGGCGCAACTGGGGTTTTTGATAGTAAATACGAGGAAGATGTGAGTGTGTATAAAATGGGGGATTTTTCCTATGAAATCTGCGGTGGACCGCATGCCAAAAATACTGCAGATTTAGGCAAATTTAAAATTGTTAAGGAGCAATCTTCAAGCGCTGGAGTCCGTCGAATAAAGGCTATTTTAGAGTAATATTGACATATTTTATAAGTTAGGTTATTATACGCCTACCTTGAAAGTAACCATATTATTAAGCATATCGCACAACTTAGGCTAAGAATTAGCAAAAACTAGCGATTTTCTGGCGGTCATTTCAGCCGCTAGATATTTTTTTGCCACAATACATGGGAAAACCAAACAGCGCAGGGACTAAAGACTTTATCGAAATGGATGGTATGGTTGAAGAATTGCTGCCTGCCGCTAGCTTCAAAGTTAAGCTAGAAAATGACCACGAAATTTTAGCCCACCTGTCTGGAAAAATGCGGATGCACCGGATTAAAATTCTACCCGGCGACAAAGTTAAGGTGGAATTAAGTCCCTATGATTTAACCAAAGGCAGAGTTATTTACCGATATTAAAAATGAAAGTAAGAGCATCAGTAAAACCAATGTGTAAAAATTGCAAAGTAATTCGCCGCAAAGGTAGAGTTCACGTAATTTGTACTAATCCTAAGCATAAACAACGTCAAGGATAATTTTATGGCTGTTCGCATTGCAGGAATCACTTTACCCAATAAACGAATTCAAGTCGCACTGACTTATATTTACGGCATTGGCCAAACCACTAGCGCCAAAATATTGAAGCAGATAAATGTTGACCCCAACAAGCGAGCTAACGACCTAAATGAATCTGAGATTAAAAAAGTTCGTGATGTGGTTGAAAAGGAATACAAAGTTGAAGGTGATTTAAAACGTGAGGTTCTAACTAATATTAAACGGCTCAAGGAAATTAATACTTACCGCGGATCTCGGCACGCCAAACATTTGCCGGCACGAGGGCAACGGACCAAAACCAACAATCGGACGGTCCGAGGCAATGTCCGTAAAACTATGGGTTCTGGGCGTGCTCCGTCAGCACAAAAGACTTAATCTATGGTAGCCTACAAAACTAAAAAGAAAAAAGTGGCCAAAAACGTTCCGACCGGGCGGGCTTACGTTCAGGCCTCCTATAACAACACTTTAATTACTTTCACTGATAACTCGGGGGACGCTATCGCCGCGTCAAGTGCCGGCCAATGCGGTTTCAAGGGCCCAAAAAAATCAACCCCTTATGCCGCCGGCGTGATTGTTAAAAACGCGTGCGAAAAAGCTAAAGCTAAGGGCTTAAAAGAAGTATTTGTGTTTGTCAAAGGCGTCGGCTCCGGCCGTGAAGCTGCCATTCGCGCGATTAACGCAAACGGTATCAATATTTCCGGAATAAAAGACATTACTCCGATACCGCATAATGGCCCAAGAGCTAAAAAACCGCGTCGCGTATAAATTAATATTCCTATGGCTAAGAATTTAGATTCAAAATGTAAACTTTGCCGCCGAGAAGGTGAGAAGTTGTTTTTAAAAGGTGAACGTTGTTACACTCCTAAATGCGCGATTACCAAACGTAATTATCCACCCGGGATTCACGGAGTCAAAGGCAAACCGCGCTTAACGAACTTTGGCTTACAATTACGAGAAAAGCAAAAAGCCAAACGCATTTATCAAATTTCCGAAAAACAATTTTTTAATTACTACCAAAAAGCATCCAAGAAAAAAGGTAACACCGGGGAAAACATGATGCAAATGCTGGAAATGCGCTTAGATAACGTCGTGTTTAAAATGGGATTAACCCCGTCCCGCTCACACGCACGTCAATTAATTACGCATAATTACTATAAAGTTAACGATAAGGTTGTTAATATTCCGTCTTACCAAGTTAAACCCAAAGACGTTATCACTTTAAATGAAAATAAAAAAGATAAAAAAGCTTTCACGGTAACAGCGCAGGTAGCTGAAAAAATGGAAGTTCCCGGCTGGCTAGATGTTAACGAAAAAGAAAAGACCGCTAAAGTAGCCAACATTCCTAAATTAGACGAAATTCAACAGCCATTTAATCCGGCTTTAATTGTTGAGTTTTACAGTCGGTAATAATTAATTTATCTTTATATGGAACAAATTCATTTCCCCGATAAAATTGAATTAAATAAAGGCAGCAACCCCAACGAAACGATTGTGAATATTGAGGCTTTTTCGCCAGGCTACGGCACAACCATTGGTAATGCCTTGCGCCGGATTTTACTTTCCAGTTTGCCTGGAGCAGCCATCACCTCTTATAAGATTGAAGGAGTGCAACACGAGTTTTCCGCCATTGACGGCGTCAAAGAAGATATTGTTGAAGTGCTGTTAAACCTAAAACGAGTACGCTTTAAAAAAGAAACTGACGAACCGGTTAAAATTGAGCTTAAGGTTAAAGGCGAAAAAACAATTACCGCCAAGGATTTTAAATGTCCGGCCGACCTTGAAATCACTAACCCAGACCAACATATTATGACTCTGACTGACAAAAATTCATCCGTTGAAATGAGCGCAGTCGTTGAAAATGGTCGCGGGTATGAATCAACTGAAGAAAGGGAAGGGGATTTAGAAATTGGCAGTGTGGCGATAGATTCATTATTTAGCCCGATTCAAAATGTTGGCTTTACAGTAGAAAATGTCCGCGTTGGTGAGAAAACCAACTACGATAAGCTGGTCATGAATATTGAAACTGACGGTTCGATGGATGTTAAAGACGCCTTAAGCCAAGCAATTGAAATTTTACAAAGCCAATTTACGACTGTTAATGACCTAATTCGCGGGAAAGCCATGCCATCTAGTCAGCCTAAACCAGCCTCTAGCGGCGATGAAAGCAAAAAAATTGAAGCCGCTGTCGCCGAAGCTATGTCTAACGCCGATACCGCTGAGGCGCCTAAGATTGACAAAACGAAAACTGGCGGCGATAAAGAAAACTAATGCGACATCGTAAAAAAACATTAATATTAGGCAGGCGCAAAAGCGTTAAAGAGGCTATGCTTAAAAACATGGTTACCAGTTTGGTTTTGTATGAGGAAATTAATACCACTAAAGCTAAGGCCAAAGCTATTCAGCCACTGGTCGAAAAAGTTATTACGATAAGTAAACAAAATAACTTAACTTCACGCCGCAACTTGCTTGAACTTTTATATACTAAAAAAGCAGTTAATAAAGCATTGGAAGTACTTGGTCCTCGTTACAAAGAGCGGGCGGGCGGATACACCAGAATTACCGCCTTGAACAATCGTAAAGGTGATGGAGCGGAAGTTGTTCAAATTCAATTAGTTTAATATGCCTCTTAAAATCCAAAGAAAAACTTATTCTATAGATGCCAGCGAAAGGAGTATCGGCCGCTTGGCAAGCGAAATCGCGACTAAGTTAATGGGCAAGGATCGCGCTGACTACACGCCAAATGCCGACAGCGGAGCTTTTGTAACTGTGGAAAATATTAAGCAAGCCAGGTTTTCCGGTAAAAAGTTTGACCAAAAAATATTTTATCACCATTCCGGATACCCAGGCGGAATCAAACAAACTAAATTATCACATTTGTTCAAGCAAAAGCCAGAAGAGGTTTTAAAGCGAGCGGTAATAAATATGTTGCCCAATAATAAACTGCGCAAAGACAGGATTAAAAGATTAACTTTTAAATAACATGCCAACTGAAAAAATAAAAGTTAAACAAGGCAAAAAAAGCCATAAAAGCCGCAAGGGTTATATCCACACAGTAGGTAAACGCAAAAATGCCGTTGCCCGGGTGCGGTTATTTAAAGATGGGCAAGGTGAATTTAAAATTAACGAACAGGAATTGCAAAAATACTTTGCCACAGCCGAGTTACAACAAATCGTGGCCTCGCCGCTTACCGCCCTGGGACAATCAAAAAAAGTTAACATTAGCGTCAAGGTGTCCGGCGGCGGTAAAAAGGGACAGGCTGAAAGCGTTAGCTTGGGTGTCGCCCGAGCATTAATCGTTTTAAATGAAGATTGGCGCAAAACCTTACGGCCCTTGGGGCTTCTAACTAGAGACGCCAGAGTGAAAGAACGTAAAAAACCAGGTCTTAAAAAAGCCCGCCGGGCCCCTCAGTGGGCAAAGCGGTAGGCTTTATTATGAAATTTAATTAACTATAGAAGTATACAATGAAAGGTACAATCAAGCGGATCATGGACAAGGGATACGGATTCATCGCCCCAGAAGGCGGAGACAAAGATCTATTTTTCCATGCCAACTCTTTGGACGGACTAGACTTCAATAGCCTAAAAGAAGGTGACGCCGTCACTTTCGATGTTGAAGAGTCTCCCAAAGGACAAAATGCCGTCAATATTAAAGCTGCTTAACAACGAGCGTAATCCAATTTAATATGGATGACAAAAATAAGTGCCATTGCCACTCACCTCATGATGAGGGACAAGCAAATGAACCAATTACGTGTTGTGGTGGTGACTGCGAATGCCAAGAGAAATAAAATCTCTAGCTACAAAAAGCGGCCCCTACTAGGCCGTTTTTTGTTTGTTTAACAAATTGACAATAATTTAAATATCTCATAAAGTAAGCCATCGAGGCCTGCAAACCGGCAATTCAGCCAAGGAGGAAAGGCAGATGTCTAACATTTTGAGTTCCGAACACACGGCACTGCCTACTCTGAGGGCAGGCCAAAAGCCTCGCAAGATAGTGGGGTGGAAAGTCTACGGCGACATTGGGCCAGATCCGGCTGTCGTAGTCGTTGAACATCACACTAGCAACTACGACCTTCCCTTCCTATTCCTTGTGAAAACTTTCATGGGTTATGGGCGAATTCACTTTCTGATGAAGTCAGAGTGGTTTCGTTACGGCCTAGGATGGTTTTTTAAGTGGATAGGCGGTGTGCCGGTTATCCGCGACGGAAGCGAACGGCGTGATACGCTCGGTTACGCCATTAATGGGTTCATCAATGGACACATCAAGTGGCTCGCTATAACGCCTTCAGGCACCAGGGCAAGAAAACGCCCAAGTCAAAAGAGGGCATGCTGGAAACGAGGTTTCCTGCATATCGCTCGCGGCGCCAAGGTCCCATTGGTCCTGGCTGCCATCGACTATTCACGCCATGAGATTACACTGCTAAGGCATGACATAACGAGTAAACCTGACGATGAGGTAATGGCCTTCTGTGCAGCCTTTTTTGGCGAATTCGCCGCCGGAAAACACCCAACCGGAGAAACTCCGGTCAGGCTGTAAGAAGCAGGCGAAGTTTTATAGTTTGCGCCCAAGACTACATGTTTTGTGCGCGCTTTTCTTTAACCCATATTTAATGTAAGATAATGAAATGAAAAACAAAGTTGTTTTTGGCAGCATTCTAATTTTAGTTATAGCCGTTATTGGCTTTTTTATTTACTTTAAGCTGCCTCCTTCCCATCTTCTAGGCAAAGATGCCATTTTAACCCGAACTGCGATTGGGGGCGTAAACACTAATCACGGCAGCATTATTTTGCCATTTGAAATTCCCGGTAGGACAAAAGAAATGACTGGTTTATGGATTAATGTGGCTTTTGATTTTAATCATGACGGTGAATTTAAAGATTACGATGTCAACGGAGAAACTCAACCAGAGTGGGCTATAATAAATTTTATCCCTCAAGTAATAGACGGTGAGGCTAACTCATTGCCACTAAAAATAGTTGACGATAGTATCGATACTCAAAAAATTATCAACGCCACAGCTGTATTTTCTAATCATAAAATTGAAGCCGGAGCTTGGCCGAAAAACTTTTCAAAAGGGGATATAATCGAAAACTTTACTATTAACGAAATTACCACAGCGTCAATTGATGGAACTTTGGAGCTGGATCCAGAATTGCTGACTGGCTCGCCAATTTCAAATTCTAAATTAGCTTTTAGCTTGCCCCACGAATCAGATATTGATTCTGCTGGCAACGAACGCCCTTATAACTTTCATATCCAAGTGCCAGGAGTGCCAGATATTGATCAGGATTATAATGAATGCGGGCCAACCGCAGTTGCAAATTCATTTAGATACTTAGCCGACCGATACAACTTTGAGGATTTATTACCACCCGAAAATGAGCAGTTAATTGATGAGCTAAAAGGAGATTTACAATTTGAAGACGGGGTGCGTGACGAAAATATTCTAGCTGGCAAACAAACATTTGTTGAGCGCCGTGGGTTACCGTTGGAGGTGCATCAAGTCGGCGACATTAATGACCCTGATATTGTTTTTAAGATTTATGAGGAACTAAAAAAGGGACAGATGGTTGAAGCAACATTGCAGTTTTTTGATGTATTGCCGGATGGCACGGAAAAACGTGCCGGCGGACATGTGGTTACCGTGATTGGCGCGAGCGGAACTGGGAGTGATCGATTATTAACCTTTAGTGATCCGGGCGATGCAAAACCTAGCCCTTCTCGTGATATATTTCAAATGCGGCAAAATGAGGTTCAAAATTTTTGGTCAGGTAAAAAAACCATAATTTCATTGGTAGTTGCGCAATCGCCAATACCAAGCGTTCTTGACTATACTTGGGTTGACCCCAGCAGTCAAATTGAAATGATAGCCGGTGAAGTGATTAGAACTGGCATTGATTTAAGCCAAGGTACTTCAAAATTTAATTTTTTTAATGTCACGATGGATGACCCGGGGGATCATTTGGTTGGCGATGCATTCACCGCTCGCGCTGTAGTGACAAAATTAGATGACCGGGAAGATTGGGTTTTTTATACTAATGCTGACGGTGAAGATGCAATTTATCGCCACAAAGTAGGGGAGTGGTGGTCTTTGACCGGCAATTGGAAAGCAAGTGGAAACATAAGCCCAGCTGAATTGAATGACCGTCCGCCCCGAACTTCGACTAATCAACGCCGTTACGCCATTGACATAGAATTTACCTGCGAGAAGCCAGGGCCGGCCTGGATTGCCTTAGATGTGTTAATCTCCTGGGACGAAATTACGGTGCCAGAAAATAGTGACATTCCACCAGAAGTCAACGGTTGGCAACGTGAGCATTTGTTGCCGGCTGACCGCGTTAAAATTGCGACACCACCGTTTCGGTGCCGAACTAACAACTCTGGCCGCGCGGCGGATGACGGCAGCGGCTTAGACATTCGTTCAGCCGACGAAAGCGGTATGAATTGCCCTGGTGCTAAATTACTTTCACCGGCGCTTGGTGGAACCGAAATAGAAGTTTGGAAAGTCGCCCCCAGCAATCTATGTTTTCGTCGAGAACAATTTATCGGCAAAACCCCAGCTGACGCTTGCGATGAAGTGCATTATCATACGCAATTACTATCGCTTGGCGGTGGCGCTGTCTTAAATGATAGCCAACCATGCGGTGCCACCAAAGAATCGCAAATCATCAAAAAAGGATTTATTTGGGTGGATCCTGACAGCCTAGAAAATTAAGTTGGTTTAAATTTTCTTTTTTTAAGCCCTTTTCAAGGGCTTTTATGTTATAATATAGATAATTTTATGGCTACTCAAATCGCAAAAAATACCACCTGGTTAAGCGGTTCATTAGTGCTACAAAAAATTCTGTCTTTCGCTTACTTTTGGTTCATCTCCAATCACTTTTACCCGGGCGCTATTGGCAAATACGTTTTCGCCCTATCTTTCACTACCTTTTTTTCTATTTTTGTTGATTTGGGCTTATCAGTGGTTTTGACGCGTGAAGGGGCGAAATCTAACGAACAAGCCAATAAATATTTACGCAGTATTATAGGATTAAAACTTATTTTGGCTGTTGTCGCTACAATTATAGCTATTTTGGTTATCAATATAACCGGAAAAGAGTTACTCACCAGACGGCTTGTATATTTAGCCTTAATAGTAATGCTGTTAGATTCATTTACCTTTACCTTTTACGCCATTTTTCGGTCGCGCCATAATTTACGTTATGAAAGCATCGGCAGTGTAATTTTTCAAGTCATCAACTTTTCGCTCGGTGCCTATCTTGCTTTAGCCACCAATAGCATTCGTTATTTACTTTTTGCCTTAATCACGGCTTCGACGTTCAATTTTATTTTTTCGTTTATACTGTTAAAGAAAAAATTGAATTTTTCCTTAAAGCCGAATTTAAGCAAAGAGGTCATCAGCTATTTTATTCATTTATTGCCAGCTTTTGCGCTAACTGGTATATTCGTAAAAATCTATAACACTTCGGATTCAATTTTATTAAGTTTCTTAGCGACTGACGCGTCCGTTGGATTTTTTGCGATTCCGGCCAAAGTTATTTCTGCCATACAGGCAGTCATCGCCGGGTCTTTTGCGGCTGTGATATATCCGGCGTTTAGTCACGCCTTTGTAAAATCAAAACAAACTTTAACTCACATGCTCCGCGACTCCATTCGTTACCTAATGATCTTAAGTTTCCCGATCGGTTTTGGTTTGGCAATTTTAGCGCCAGAAATTATCAGCCAAATTTGGCCAGAGTACACTTTAGGCATTGCTACTTTTACTATCATGTCGCTTGCGATTCCTTTTATTTTTTTAGCTTTTGTCACCGGTTCATTACTTAACGCTTGTGACCGTCAAAAAAATGTAACTATCAACCGGGGATTTATTACAGCTCTGGCCGTCTTGATTAACCTAATTTTAATTCCCCGTCTTCAACATTTAGGCGCCGGGATTACTTTTCTGATCGTCAACATGATTTTACTTTATTTAGATTTCCGAGCGGCAGACAAAGTGGTAAAGATTAAATCGTTAAAACTGCAAGCGCTAACCGTAAAAGTATTTTTATCTACTGCTGTAATGTCACTATTAATCTATTACCTTCGCTTAGTGCTGCCATTATTTTTTGTTGTCGCCAATGGTGCCATTATTTATTTTGTTTTAATCTACGCGCTTAAAGGCATAACTCGCCACGACATTAACGAACTTAAGCTTATATTTAAAAAAGCCAATGTCTAAAAACTTGCTGGTAACCTTAGAGTTTCCGCCACAAATCGGCGGGACGCAAAAATATTATCAAAACCTGTGCTCGGCTTATGGCGCCAATCAAATTGTAGTATTAACACCTCCTGCGCTAAATGCCAAATTATTTGACCAAACTCAAGCATATAAGATTATACGGCATAAATTTTTCGGTTTAATTTGGCCGAGATGGTTTAAGTTGTCTAGAACTATCCAAAAAGTCGTTCAAACTGAAAACATTGACTATATATTAGCTGGGCAAATTATACCAGTTGGTTCAGCTGTCCTTTTGGCTAAAAAACCGTTTGCCGTTTTTTTGCATGGCAAAGATATTGGGATTTTGTCCGGCCGAAAAAAAATTTTGGCTCAAGAAATCTTAAACAAAGCGGATAAAATCTTTGTTAACAGTAACTTCACTAAATCGCTTTTGTTACAAAAATTTAAAGCGGCAGAAAATAAAATTCAAGTTAACCATCCCGTCGTGCGTGTAGATGCACAGGTTGAAAGGCAAGCCAGAGCTTTAACGCAGAAGTTAATACAACAATATAACTTAGGCGGGAAAAAAATTATCCTGACAATCGCCCGGTTAGTTGAACGCAAGGGGCACGGTTATCTAATCGAGGCTTTGGCGCGGCTCAAAGAAAATTTTCCAAATTTAATTTATGTAATTGTTGGCACAGGCCCTTACAGGGATGAATTAACCGCAAAATCCAAAAGGCTAGGGGTGAGTGAACAAATCATTTTTACTGGCAGTGTTAGTGAGGTAGAAATGAACGCATGGCTTCAGGTGTGTGATATTTTTGCCATGACTCCAACTCAAAATAGTCAAGATGTTGAAGGGTTTGGCATTGTTTATTTGGAAGCTAAGCATTACCAAAAGCCAATTATTGCGGCCGCCAGCGGCGGGGTTAAAGAGGCGATTGGCAAGTATTCTAAAGCAATTTATGTTAATCCTGATAATGTGGGCTCAATCCCAAATGCGATTAAGACATTATGCCAAAAATAGATATTGTTATTCCGGTATTTGAACAGGGCAAACAACTGCTTCGATGTTTAGACAGCCTAAAAAAACAAAGCCTACAAGATTTTTCAATTATTATTGTTAATGACGGGTCAAATGACGGCACAAGTGATATTTTAAAAAAATTAAAAGACCATGCTTTTTGGAAAAACCGAATTGAAATTATTGAACAACCAAACCGGGGCGCGGCGGCGGCGCGCAATAGTGGCTTCCAGCGTGTCAAAGCACCATTTGTTCTATTTTGTGACGCTGATGTTACCTTACGAACCGATTGTTTAGATAAGATGCTTCGCGTCTTGCAATTACATAAGAATTCATCCTATGTTTATTCCAACTTCAAATACGGCCTGAAAACTTTTAACTTACGTCCGTTCAAACAGTTGAATTTAAAAGCTCAACCCCAAATCCACACCACTGCACTTATGCGTTCAGCCGACTTCCCTGGGTTTGATGAAAATTTAAAACGTTTCCAAGATTGGGATTTATGGTTAACTATGCTCAAAAATAATCATTATGGCAAATTTATCGATGAAGTGCTGTTTACGGTTAAACCCGGCGGAACGATGAGCCGCTGGCTGCCAAGTTGGTTGTATAAATTAAAATTTTTACCCTCCGTTAAAAAATACAACCAGGCTAAAAAGACCATTGTGGAAAAACATAACCTTAACTAAATGAGTCAGATCCTGTACGCAAAATACTTTGATTTCAAACCATTTAAATTGGCACTTTTTTACATTGCTATTTTAGAATTATTGTCTTGGCTTACTTGGGGTAACAAATGGCTTCACCAATTTATTTTTATCTTAATACTGTTGGTAACTTTTGAAGTTTACAAAAAAAGTAAAATTAACGGCTTGTTAATTATTTTGGCAGAACTATTTATCGGTTCTTTTGGCAGGTTGTATGTATATGAATTTGGAAGTATCAATATTCCAATCCGCTATGCCTTATTTTTAATAATAATTTTGCCTTTTTATTGGCTAAATCGTAAGCCAATAATGTCTTTGCGGTGGGTAAAAATAATTCAGCGAAATTTCTTTTATCTAAACTACGCCGTTTTTTTAGCTTTAGTATCATTAGGCATTATTTTGGGTTTACTTTTTAACACTAGCACTGTTTTGCAGGACGCTAATGCCTGGGGATACTTTGCTTTACTGCCAATTTTTTTAGTAACGGTTAAAGTGAAACACTTACCAAAAATTATTGCTGTTTTAACCGCGTCAGTTACGTGGCTGACCTTTAAAACGACAGTTACAACCTTTTTATTTTCATATAATCTAGCTTACTTAGGGAGCCCATTTTACCGTTGGATTCGCGACACCCGGGTAGGGGAGATAACTTACATCTCAGGCACGTTATATCGAGTTTTTATTCAGTCTCAAATTTTTTCATTGATTACTTTTTTTATTTTTTTAGCTTTATTTTTGTGGCTCTACCAAAAAAGCGAATTAGAAAAATTTATTCGTTGGTTAATCTTTGCCATTATTGCTACTTCCTTCACGGTTTTTTTAAGCCAGTCGCGAAGTTTTTGGGTGTCAGGATTGGCCACTTTAGCAATATTTATTGTCTATTATTTGTTCCAAGAAAAACTGAACTTAAAAAAATTATTCTTTGTAATTTCGTTTTTAATTGTACTAATATTTTTTAATGGGTCAATGATTTATGTTTTTACCGGCACGCCGCCAATTCAAGTCATTAAAGCGCGCGTGGAAAATATTGGGCAAGAACCTGGCGGATCGAGCCGGCGCAATCAATTACTACCATTAATAAACGAAATTAAAAAACGGCCCTTTTTCGGCCATGGATTTGGCAAACAAATTACTTACGAGAGTAATGATCCGCGAGTCAGAGCACTCACGACCAACGGCCAATATACAACTTACGCTTTTGAGTTGGCTTATTTGGACGTTGCTTTAAAAATCGGATTACTCGGCCTATTAGCTTATTTAATTTTACTTGGTTATATCGGCTTTAAACTATTTTTGATATCCTTGGCTGATAATACATACCGTCCAATTTACATCGGATTATTATTTGGTTTAGTTGCACTTGTTTCAGCCCATGCCTTTACGCCGTTTTTAAATCACCCATTAGGAATCGGTTATGTTTTAATCTTGTCAGCGATAGTGTCTAACTCAAGCTTGAAATGGAACCCTTTAACCCATTGACAAACTCTGGTCCTGTAATTTCTTTTTTACCTTCAAGTTGAACCGTCGTTAAAACCAGCGCGCCGTCACTGGATTTGGCGATTAAATCTCCACTCTTTTCGTTAATAAATAGATCGCCTGGCTGAAATTTATTGTCAATTTGCCCCCTGTAAGGCTTTATTTTGGTCAATTTTAACCTTTTTTTACCCAAATAGCTAAATATACCAGGCCACGGCTTTAACGCCCTAAATTGCGCTAATATTTGCTTTGTACTTTTGGACCAATTCACATGCCCATCTTCACGCTCAATTAATTTGCTTTCTGAAGCAAGGCTCTCATCCTGTTCAGTCAGGGTAACTTTTTGATTAAAATAATTTTCCAAGTTATCAATTAATAGCTGCGCGCCAAACACTGCCAAACAGTTAGCCATTGAAATAGCGTCATCATCGTCTAAAATTTTTACCTCTTTTTGAGCGATAATTGGGCCAGAATCCATACCCTCATCAAGCTTCATTAATGTCACGCCGGTTTTAGGGTCTAAGTTTAAAATAGCGGTTTGGATCGGTGATGGGCCCCGATACTTAGGTAGCAGTGACGGGTGTATATTGATGGCTCCTAACTTGGCAGTTGCTAAAAGTTTTTTTGGCAATAACTTGCCGTAGGCGACCACGACTAAAACAGCGGCTTGCGTTTTTTCCACCTGCTGAATAAACTTTTCATCTAATTTAGACGGCTGCTTGACCGGTAAACTTAATTCTTGCGCTTTTAATTTAACTGGCGGTGATTTTAATTTCTTTTCCCGGCCGATTGGCTTATCCGGCTTCGTCACTACAAAAAGAGGCGCATAGCCCGCCTCTATTAATTTTTCTAAACTCGGCACGGCAAATTCAGAAGTGCCAAAAAATATTATTTTAGCTTTGCTCATCTTTCAGCTTCTTTTCAAATTTCACAATTTTGTCATAAACATCTTGTCCTTCAACCATGCTCGTGGCCCTATCAACATATAATGTGCCATTGATATGATCAACCTCGTGCTGAATCACCCGCGCAAATAAACCGGCTGCCCTAAACTTAACCTTTTGACCGGAAGGGTTTAGGGCCTGAACAGTTATAGATTCTGACCGTGGCACTACACCGTACGCCCCAATGATACTTAAGCAGCCTTCTTCGGCTTCTTCTTTTTTTCTTGAATAGCGAATTATCTTGGGGTTAAATAAGTAAAGCGGACCTTCTTTGGTGTTAATCAAAACCAATTGAATATTTAAATCAACTTGTGGCGCGGCCAAGCCAATTCCGTTGGCGTCATGCATAGTCGCATCCATATCCAGCATAAATTTCTGCATTGCCTTAGATACAATGTCAGCTTTACTGAGTTTACGGCAAGGCGCGCGCAAGTTACGATCTTTAGGTAATTGCTGAATTCGTAAAATTTTACCTTTAAGCATAGCCTCGTTAGAAATTGATGTGTTTTACTTTTTTAGTCAAAGCCCCATATATTTCCAAGCAGGGCAAGTCGGTAAATAATATCACAAAAGACGCTCTGCATCAATATCTATCAGCCAATCGTCAGGAACTAATTTCATAACTTGGTCCAATTTATTTTTTGCATCAGTTTTAATAACTAAACTTAGGCGGTAACGCCCCCGCGTCTTTTGGCGGTACTCTGGCATCGGGCCTAAGACTTCAATTTCCGGGACTGCATTTTTAATCTTTTGGGCAATATTTTTTGCCTGTGTATTTACTTCTGGCATTTTGTATCCTTGACATGTTAACTTCACGATGCGTCCGAACGGGGGATAACGCAGTGCTTTTCTATTCTTCAATTCATCCGCTTGAAATTTTTTCTCTCTACCTAGATTTTTCCAAACTGGATGATCGGGGTTGTAAGTTTGAATAATAAATGAATTAGTAGTAAGCATTTCTAACTCTTTAACAGCGTGACGTACGATTTCATTTGCCTCAAATTCAGGTAAGTTCAACAACGTATCAATTGAAACTATGGCGCCAACTTTAACTTTAATCCCAGCTAATTTATTACTAAATGCTGAAGTAGTAACCAATATTGAAACTTGATTATTTTTAAATTCGTCTATTACTTCAGCGTCATCATCAGCAGTCAACAATGCGACACTGGCTTTTGGCCAAAACCTTTTTATTTCGCCAATAACTTGCTCAGCCCCAGCTCCCATAAACTTATAACTGCCTCCGCGACAGTTGGGGCAATTAACAGATAAGCTCTCTTGCCTTCCGCAATGCGTGCAAATTAATTTCGCTTTAGATTCATAATAAGATAATGGTGTGGCGCAATGGCTGCATTTCGGCGAATAACCGCAATCGCGACATACGACAACTGCAAAACTGCCTTTTTGGTTGATGAATAATATGGCCTGGTCCCGGACAGATTTTAAATCTGTCTTTACATTAAATAATTTATCCATTGATTCATGTAACTTTTCAGAAAACAAAGAGTAGTTACCAGCCTTGAGTTCGTCACGTAAATCCACAATGTCAGTGCGAGGGACTGAAGGTCGTGCGCCAATCCAATTCCATCCTTTCCATTCTTTCACTCGTGGACTTAAGCTTGTAAACAGTAATTTACTTTTGAAAATTTTAGCCACATGCTCGGCAATAGCCCGAGCATCATAACGTGGATTCATATCCCATTGCTTATAGCTGTAATCATGTTCGTTATCAACGATTATCAAACCAGTACTTTTGCTGACGGCAAAGATAGCCTGCCGGGTACCAATTAGGATTGGCAACTCACCATTTTTAAATTGTTGCCACGTTTTAAAATAGCGCCCACGCGCGATGCCGCTATACAAGAAACCAACATTAGAAGAATAATGTTTTTTAAATTCATGGACATAATAGTTAACTAAAGAAACTTCCGGCGCCAAAATTATCAGTTGTCTTTTTTGTTGAATTAATTTGTGGGCTAATAAAAGATAAACCTCTAACCTATTTTTGTAATCCAGTTCAAGTAATGTTTTTGAATTTTGTAAAACTACATCAGCAATCTTGCCTGATTCTTTATTTACTAAAACTAACTTGGGAGTTTTAACTTCCGGGAATCCTTTACCTTTAGTCTTTTTAATTTCTGGAAGAAAAGTCTTTAGAAAAAGAGCAGGCGATTGAAAGTAATATTCAGATAACCATTGCAGTAATTTCAGGTCCCCGGGTGCCAAAATTTGTGGTTCAATTATTTTTTCTATCCTTTTCAATTTAGATTTTGAGATCTTAGATTTGACATTTATTTCCCAGACTAGCCCGGGTAACGTTTTATTGCGCCACGGAATTTCCACCAAATCCCCGGGGCTGACTTTCAAATTTGTCTCATACGTAAAAACGCCTAAAGATTTCGGCAGGCGTTGATACGGGATAATGTTTACTTTCATTGGGGTAAATTTAAAATTACAGTGCCAAATGTAATAATTACTAAAGCCAAAAATTTTAAGAATAAATTCTTACTGTCAAACTCTTCTTTTAAAACTGGTTTAATCAAGGTTATAACTAGCGCCAATATAAAAGCAAAAATTGTTTGGCTGCCATTCAAAGCATTAACCAACGTAGCTGGGCCTAAAGCCAAGGCTGATGCTAAAACCAACGCGCCCAAACTGTCTACCACGCCTATGCCAATCAACCACACCGTAGTCGCCGTATTTATCTTGGCTAAAGTAAAGCGATATTGGGTTCTGAATTTTTTTGAAAAAAATATTAGGTGGGCAAACGGAAAGTAAGTAAAGGTGCCCCAAATAAAAGCATTAGTATAAGATATTGACTCGACAACAAACTTGAAAATAACAATATTAATCGCATAAAATAGTGCCACTACTACCATCATTGGAAGCGCATTTGAAACTGTGATTTGTTTCGCTCCAACATGGAAGCAAGCAAGCGCTGTGCCGACGACCAAAACAATAAAAGCTGTCAGTTGAGCAAAAGACAACTTTTCGTCAATAAAAAAAACGGCTAGCAATAACGTAAAGATCGGTATAATAGAAAACAGCATGTTAATTCTAGTTATGTCCTCACTGTTTGCCGCCTTAATGTAAATTAAATTAGCCGCAACCGCTAAAGCGCCGGCAAGCAACAGCCAAAAAATTATCCGCCAGGGCGGTAGATAAAAATCAACCAAAGGTACTAAAGCCACCGCAACGATTATGCTTATTTGCATCAACATTGTCATGTAGACATAATGATGCCTTATTCTGTTTGTAATAATGTACTTATCGGCTACTGTCACTCCCGCCCACATTAAGTAGGCAGACAAAGATAAAAATATCCAATTCATAAGTTTAATTTAGCATAATCTATATTGCCACGCTGCGGAGTTCTTTCCGGGCGGCTTTGTGTTCAGGTATTTGTTTCGACACTAACCCCCAAAAAGCCGGGGAGTGATTAAATTCTTGTAGGTGGCAAAGTTCATGCACGATAATGTAATCTAACAATCGCTCTGGTAAATGCACAATTTTGAAATGAAAATTAAGGTTGCGTTTTTCTGAACAACTACCCCAACTGCGTTTGTAATTTTTAATAAAAATGTTTTTAAATTCAAATTTATAATGCTGATTAAATTCAGCTACTTTTTGTCTTGCCAATTCCCGCGCTTTGTCTTTGTATTTACGAAATTCCGGCAGCCCGCCCCAAATTATATTGGTGCCATTAAATTTTTTATACTCTTCTAGTGACTTCGCCACCCAGTTGGCTTTTTGTTTAATAAAAGGCTCAACTTTATTTTCATTCATAAAATAGGGGAGTGTTACCACCACCCGCAAATCCGGATGCACAGTTAATCTTAAATACTTCGCGCGCTTACTGCGTTTTAAATGATAAGGTATTAATACTCCGTTTGCAGCAATTAATTTTTGCATCGCTAAGACTCTTTACGGGAAACAACGGCGTGGTAAGCATTGGGGTCTAGCTCATCGTGAATTAGCTGGATGGTGCTATGGTCAACATTTCCCCAATTTGCTATATCATTCTCAAATTGGCCGCGCAATTCATCCAGCGAAAATTTGTCTTTACCCCCTTTTAATCTTGATTTAGAGCCTAGATAGACTGGATTTGGAATTTCAATCCACTTTTTAATATGCTCCGGAATAAACCGCATGTCCCTCTCCTCATTA
>PEZZ01000023.1 GCA_002773845.1 Candidatus Buchananbacteria bacterium CG10_big_fil_rev_8_21_14_0_10_42_9 | reverse complement strand
ATAACTTAGAACACTGTGCCCTAGATGGACTAACGCCCAATGAGGCGCTAGAAAGGGTGCAAAATGTGTGTGCCTAAAACACCCCGGCTTCCTTGTTTAAGGGTAACGAGTACTATATAATTAGTATGACTAATTTAATCTGACGTATGAAACTAACAGAAATTTTGAAAAAAAGTAAAACTAAACTGAGCCAGCGTAAAGCTTCAAGAAAAGAAATGACGGAAGAATTTTTTAGTGCTGATTTGTTGATTGATTTATACGTTAAACACAATAACATGATTGTTAAAGCCGCGATGGCTGGCGTTAACCCAAATAATTTAGATTTAGCAATTGACGATAATGTTTTAACAATAAGTGGTTATCGAGAAAACGAAGAAACTGAAGAGGGCGGTGATTACTATTATCAAGAATGCTATTGGGGTGGCTTTTCAAGATCGGTCGCATTGCCCTACCACACAGACTTAAAAAAAGTGAGCGCGGATATAAAGGATGGAATTTTAACTATAACTTTGCCCATTCATAAAGACTCAAAAAAAATACCCGTTAAATCCCGTGGAAATAACACTGAACTTGATTAAATGAAAAATACCTTTTTTAAAAATATAAAAGTTAAAATTCTTATTGTAATTTTTGTTTTGATTATCTCCGCAATTCCGGCCGCCTCATACGGTTATCATTTATTTCATCAAGGCAAAATATTGCCTGGTGTGAAAATTGGAGAAATGGATGTTTCCGGCTTAACACCAGCTGAGGCGCGTAAAATTTTATCTAATTATCAAAATAAAATTTTAGAAGATGGTTTACAATTTGTCTTTGAAGACAATCACATTAGCATAAATCCGATTGTTACAGGCATTGAAGACCCAGATGCCAGTTATTGGCTTTTTGACTTCGACATAGACCGCACCATTAGTAACGCTTATAACTTTGGCCGCGAAAATAATTTATTTTTTGATGCTTACAATCAATTACGTCTAGGTGTGTCGCCGGTAGTAATTCCTCTTGAAGTTAGCATTTTTGAATCTGAACTTTTAAATGCATTAGAAACTAATTTTAGTGATTTTGAAAAACCCGCATTAAGCGCCGAGTTAGTTTATGACGATGGTTTTGAAATAACTAGTGAAGTGCCTGGACTGGCGTTTGATTACAAAGGTATTTTAACTCAAATTAAAAATGATTTAACAAACGTTCGCTACGCCACGACCACCTTACAATTAGCTTACGATGAACCGATTGTAAAAAAGTCTCAAACCGATGAGGTTTTAAAATTAGCCGCGTCCATAGCCCAATCAGATTTGCCAAAATTAATTTATAAGAACCGATCCTGGGAACTGCCAAGTGAAGCCAGCACCACTTGGTTGAATTTACAAGCATTCGAAGGCCAGGTTACCTTAACGCTTGATGAGGAAAAAGTAACAAAATTCTTAGAAAATATCGCAAAGTCTATTAATACTGAAATGCAAAACGCAACTTTTGTTTTAAGCGATTCGGGTAAGGTTACCTCCTTTAAACCTCACCGTGATGGTCAAGAATTAAATTTTAAGAAAACTTATGACTTAATTACTACGTCTGTACTAAACTCAAAAACAGACGATATTGAATTACCAGTAGCGGTAGTTGAAGCTAACATAAAAACGGCCGATGTAAATGATTTAGGTATTGTGGAGTTGCTCGGTGAGGGACGTTCTGATTTTTCCGGCAGCCCTGTAAATCGTAGACACAACATCAGCGTTGGAGTTGCGGCCTTGAACGGCGTATTAATTAAACCAGACGAGGAGTTTTCATTAATTAATGCGCTAGGCGATATTGATGCTGCTAATGGCTACAGGCAAGAATTAGTAATCAAAGGTGGTAAAACAATTCCAGAGTACGGCGGTGGTTTATGTCAAATTGGTACTACTACATTTAGAACAGCGCTCGATGCCGGATTAAATATCACCCAACGACGAAATCATTCATACAGAGTGAGTTACTACGAACCGGCCGGCACTGATGCCACTATTTATGATCCATGGCCCGATTTTAGATTCATAAATGACACTGGTAAAAATATCTTGTTTAAGGCAGAAGTAAATCCGAATAACCAAGATGAACTTATTTTTCAATTTTGGGGTACTTCAGACGGCCGAGTTGCGACTAGAACCGCCCCAATTATTTATAATATTACACCTCCACCACCAACTAAATGGATAGAAACTACCGATTTGGACCCAGGAGAAACTAAGTGCACAGAACTCGCACATAATGGTGCTGACACCGTCTTTACCCAAACAATAACTTATTCGAATGGCGAAACTAAAAAAATTGACTATAAAAGCCATTATGTTCCATGGCAACAAGTATGCCTAAGGGGCGTTGAGGAATTATCTTCAGCCACCGAAAAAAGCGATGAGGTCGCAAGCGAAGAGGCGGTAGACAGCTTAAACTAACCAAATAAAAAAAACGGCTCCGGATTCAAGGAGTCGTTTTAGTTTTGTATTGACTGGCTACATTTTATTCAAAACTCTGCAGACAAGAAACATAATCTTTGTAAAAATCGAGCCGAAGCCAGATTAAGACAGAAATTATGTCCCCATGCTTGTCGTGCCTGCAGAAAGCTGAATGCTAGGAAATATATAAAGAACAATTTTTTGAATGTTGTCCTAGCTACCCAGCTTTCTACAGGCGCGGGTTCCTCCTGCTTCTGGCACAAGCCACACAGGTAGGTCGTCTGCAGAGTTTTGAATAAAATTTATGGTACATATGCCCAAGATAGAACCTGGACATAACAAAGTATAATATCATATTATTAAAAAGTTGTCAATAGAAGGTTGTTAAAATAAAAAATAAATAGCTAATTTTAGCCATTTTTATATTTAAACTTAGCGAATTATAATTGTTTTAGAGGTTGATTTTAATCCCTTAGTTACCTCAAAACAAGATTTCGGTTTATTAAAGTATTTACTTAACAATTTAATAAGCCTAGCATTAGCTTTACCTCGCTCAGCTAAAACGGTCAGTTTAATCTTATATTCTGTTTCAGAAATTTTAACAACTTCATCCCGGCTAGCTTTAGTAATCACTTTTACGTTAATTGTTTTCATTTGATTTTTAACTTTAGCTTAAACGGAAAGATGATCGTTATAAAAAATGCAAACAAAAATAAAGTTAGCAAAGATCCAAGGTGTAAATTTCTTGTTAGTAAAATAAAAATCCAAAGTAAATTAATAAACCAAAAACCAACCTGATGCCAAAAATGTTTTGTAATAAGCAGCAGTGGTAAAATCCAAACTAAATACCAAGGCATAATGTACCACTGCGCAAACAGCATAAAAGCAACAAAAACAAAAATACAAGCGTTAACTAATTTAGCAAATGACTTAGGCTGATATTTTAAAATAATTACTGCGTAAACAGTTAAAAATACTGCAAAGCCAATCCCTGTGACAATACGATATGGTAAATAAATCGACAGCAAAGCTAAAAATGGTGAGGCTTGGAACAGCCCGCGCAGGTTAAGCAAAAAAAATGTGCCGTCTAAAGTGTGCCAACCGTTCCAAAAAGGTAAGTAAAAGATAAAAGTCAGCCCTAAGACAATTAAAAAATGTTGCCAAAACTTTGAATACAATTTGTACGCACTATTTTTAACCCAAAAAATATAGCTAAAATGAAGCGGGAGTAAAATAATTGGAATAAACTTAATTAATACTCCAATCCATAAAAAAGTAAAGGCTATGTTAAATCTTTTCGCTTGCATATACCATAGCCATAATAAAACAAAAAATATCATAGCAATATCATTATGACCGTTTATCATTAATTCAACTAAAACGACCGGGCTAAGTATAAATAAAATAAACTTATTATATAATTTTTTATCGTTTAACTTTTGACTTAATTTTACAATTAAAAATCCACTGCCAAACACAAAGCTTGCAATTAATATTTTCATTCCAAGTATGGTGAAAACTAAATTATTTTTAAAAATAACAACCGGGATTGAAGATAGGTAAACCCAGGCCGGCCCATAACCAGTAACCAAATCTTTCCACTGCGTTAAATTAAAAAATAAATCGTTTGAAAAATCATTTGGTGTTAATAAATAAGGATTTTGCTTATAGACCGAAAATATTCTGGCACTAAAAATATAGTTAATAAAATCACTCGTCTGAAATGGATATTGGCCAAGCATCAAAACACTAATTATGATTGCGCCTAAAACCAAAAAAGAACCAAGACGATTCTTTGATTCAATAAATTTTATCCAACTATTCATTTGCCTCGCATTTGTTTCAAAATCTTCAAATTTTTAGGGTCATCTATAGGATTTTTTTTAGGTGTTTCCAAAATCAAATTTATCTTTTGCAGTTTGGGATGTTTTACTATGGCCTTAAATCCCTCCAAGCCAATAAAGCCTTTGCCCAAGTTCTCGTGACGATCTTTTCTTTCCCCCAATTCTGCTTTGGAATCATTACAATGGCTCATTTTTAACCTATTTAACCCAATTACTTTATCGAACTCTTTAAAAGTTGCGTTAACTGATGTTTTGGTTCGCAAATCATAACCTGAGGCAAAAGCGTGGGCGGTGTCAAAGCACACTCCTATTAATTTCGGTTTCCGCAACTTTTTTTCAACTCGCTCAATGATTTCAGCGACCTCTTCAAAAGTATCGCCAATAACACTACCAGCACCGGCAGAAATTTCAATTAAAAATTGAGTGTAGCCTTTATAACCTTTTAGCATTTTGGCTAAACCGTCAACCGTTTGGGTCATAGCTTTTTTTTGCCCCAAATCTTTAGCTGAGCCAAGATGTGCCATTAGATATTTTGTTTTTAATAAACTTGCCCGTTCTAATTCTTCGCGAATTATGCTGATTGATCCGTAGCTAATGCGATTGTTGGCCGAGGCAAAATTAATGTAATACGGCGCATGCACATACCATTCGGCTTGCTTATATTTTTTACAATTTGCAATGAAACGCTTAGCTAATTCGTCGGTAACTGGCTTGCCGGTGCCGCCTTGGGGGGGACGAGAAAAAAATTGAAAGCATTCTGCTCCAACTTCTGCCGCCCGCGCCGGTGCTTCAGCCATATCACCAGCCGCTGATACATGTGTTCCAAATAACATATCGATATTATAACACAAAAAAAATGCCATCCGGAATGATCCCGAAACGACAAGGTGTTATTTAACTAGTTTTTGACGCAACCACTCTATCACTTTGCGAGAGGCTAAGATGTTTGAAACGTAATCGCGGTACTCTGGGGTATCCAATTGCTTGGCCATGTCTGGATTGCCTTGGCTCATCGCCCGGGCTTTTTCAATTTCAGCTTCAATTTCTGTGTCGTCAACTGAAATATTTTGTTGTTGTGCGACTTCACGCAAAATTAACGCGCTCTTCACTCTTTCAATTGCGCGCGGTGCTAACTCCAAAGTTAGCTCTTCCCGAGATTTTTTTATATGATTTAAGTAATCTTCAAACTTACCGCCCTGCCGGGTAACATTCGCTTCTAACTCTTGAATCATTTGATTGGTTTCCGAAGACACTAATAAATCAGGCAATTCAGAAAACTTGGAAGCGTTAATTAAAGCTTTCATAATCGCTTCTTCTTGGCGTACTTTTTCTTTGGATTCAGCTTCAGCTTTTAAATTGTCCTTTATGTTTTTTTTCAATTCATCGGCGGATTTCATGCCCAAGCTTTTAGCAAATTCATCATTTATTTCTGGCAAAGAGCGCTGAAAAATAGCCAGCATTTTAATGCGATACTCAACTTCTTTTCCGGCGATTTGCTTGAGATGATAACTTTCGGGCATCGTAAGTTTAAATTCCTTAGTGTCGCCCACTTTCATGCCGATAACTTTTTCTTCAAAACCAGGCACAAAATGGCTGTCGCCCAAAATTAGCGGCAGTTTCTTTTGCGCGCCATGTTCAATCGGCACCCGGTCTTGAAAAACTTCCAAATCAATTTCTACCTTATCGCCCGCTTTGGCTTCTGTAGTCACGGCAATTTCCGAAGCTCTTAGCTTGCGTAAATTTTCTAAAGCAGTATCAAAATCTTTATCACTTACCTCGGCAGGTTTTGCTTCTATCGCAACCTTGTCTAAATCACCCAAAGTAACTTCCGGAAATATATTGACGGTTGCAGTGTAAATTAGAGAATTTTCCGGGGCTAACTTATCAATTTTTACTTGGGGCGAGCCAATTGTTCTAATTTTTTCATCTTCAAAGGTTTTGAGTAAACTTTTTTGCACTGCCAAATCTGCCGCGGCTTGCCATAACGGCATCTCGCCAACTTTTTTAATTACCACATCCATCGGCGCTTTGCCCGGACGAAACCCGGCTATGTCTTGCGTTTTGGACACGTCTTCAGCCGCGCGCTTCAAAAACGGCTGCATTTCTTCAGGCGAAATTTCAACCGTGATTTTAAGCTGGCCGCGAGGTTGTGGTTCTTGTTTGATTTGAGGCATAAAGAAATTGAGAATAAAAAATACCCTTCAGGGTTGTAGTTAATGCACCCCAAGGATATCAGAAAACTCTCAAAAAATCAAGGTTTCCGCTTATTTATTTTTCTTATTTATTTTCTTAGCCAAATCCAGATCTGATTGGCGATCGGCAAACCAAACATCGTCGTATTGAGGAAATTTTTCTCTATTCGCTCTTATATACTCCAACCACCTTTCAGCATCTTCTATTTTCCCTGCATCTATGGCTGCATTAAAATCGGCTGTTTTGCGCATTCCAAATTCTTCGAATAATTCTTGCTGCGATATATCTTGCTCTCGGTCCCTTACCCAATTTTCCCAAGTTTCTTGGTATTGAGGAAATTTTTCTCTATTATTTTTAATATAATCTAACCATTGGCGACAATCACCTACCCTGCCCTCTAATAAGGCCGCTTTAAATTCATCAGTTGTACCAATTCCAAACCTTTCCCTTAGCTCTTGCCTGGCTCTGGATTTCTTTTATTCTGGCGATATTTTCTCTTCAATCTCTATCATGTCAGGATCTTCACTAGCCCCCGCCATTGGATCCATGACAAATTTTCGCGCCTCCTCTGACACCCCGCCTTCGTTTTCTTTTCCCAGCATAATAAAGTAAATGATTAATTATTCTAAATCTAAATCTTTTTTGACTTCAATGAATTCGTTTTCAATGTCTTTGAGTTGGGCGCGCAGTTGTTTGATAAGCGGCGCGGCTTCTTTGATTTTGGCTAATTGCTCTTGCGGATTGGCGTCTTCGTTTTTATCAAACCAATCATAAATTTTTTGCAATTCTTCCAAGCCTTTTTTAACGTCAAATTTTTCTTTTTTGGTTGGCATACTATTTTCGTGTCATCCTGAGTGAAGCCGAGTCAACCTCGGGGAAGTGGAGACCCCATCATACGACGGAGCGAGAATCTCACCTAAACATCAATTAATAAATATCTAATTTACTGAATTGAAAATTTACTCGTTTAAAATTTATACTAACAAAATAACACAATAAATTGAATTAAACAAGTCTAATTTAGCCTAAATTACCCACTTTTATTACCTAAAACTATACTTTCCAGTTTTCTGGTATTACCGTGGCTTAGCAACCCTAGATATGATTGTAAAATTTCATTGTTGTTTCCTTTGATTTTTAAATTGCGAAACATTCGCCTTTTAGCCACTGTCCGCAATATTCGGTGATCCGTAAAGTTTACCCAACCCAAAAAGTCTACTCCGGAAGCAGCGGTTTTAATAAATATTTTATCAGGATGTAATTCAATCGACAGATGGTTTCCCAAGTACTTTCTTACAGCTGGCAAAATATTTTCAAGCCAGTCTTTGTTATGAGATAAAAAAACAAAATCATCGGCGTAGCGGATATAATATTGAGCTTTCAACTTATGTTTTACAAACTGATCAAACTCATTCATATAAATATTTACCAATAACTGCGAGGTGAGATTTCCAAGTGGCAGTCCTTTACGTTTTTCGGTTGAGTTAAAACTGGAAACAATTTGCGAGATAAGCCACGTAATATCATCGGCAGGAATATAACGATTCACAATATCCAAAAGTATTACCTGGTCAATTGAAGCAAAAAACTTCTTAATATCACATTTCAAAACCCACACTGTTCTAGTGTGGTTCTTCGAAGCTTGATAGGCAAAAGATCTAAATTGATTGAGGGCTTTATGCGTGCCTTTATTTTTCCGGCA
>PEZZ01000022.1 GCA_002773845.1 Candidatus Buchananbacteria bacterium CG10_big_fil_rev_8_21_14_0_10_42_9 | reverse complement strand
TACCTCAAGGGCAATACGATGTGTTTTTTTACTCATATGACACAAGGTTACTTTTCTTCGACCTCTGTGTCTAGTTTATGGGGTCCAGGTCACCTTGCATATACGGATTTAAATCAATCCAGCGCGTACGTTTTAAATCGGAAAAACTTAAACAAAAATCCTGCTGTTTAATCGCTTCGATATCAAAGGCATCAGCTTTGGATTGTGGCAAATAAAATAATCTTTTTGGTTGTATTTCAGCGTCGCCGTTAAGTTTTTTTTGATAATCACTATTTGTATATACCGGTACATCCTTAAAAATTTCTGCCATCCCCGCCTGACCGCCAAGCCCAAGGCGATTAGCGCGATGAGTACGATTGCCAATTGTCTTAAAAACTATGTCATCAATTTTTTCTAAAGCTATAATTGGAGTGCCGTCTTCGGCATAATCAGTAATAAAATCAATGGATTCTAAATATTCAAAAACAGAACGCCGTGATGCTTCTAAGCGTCTTAGGTAATCACTATCTACGTCCTGTCCTTCGACTTCTTGTTGAGCTTCAGGCTGGCTGCTAAAAATAGCTTTTTCTTCTTCGTTAGTGGGTTTATATTCCCTTAACATACCTTAAAAAGTTTAGCTTGCAAGGCTAAAATAAGCAAATCCGTAAACTTGACAGGTTTTTTTTGTTAAAGTATACTATTCGACACTTAAGTAACTTGATTTTAGGGCGATTTTTAAAAAACAGCCCGATCAAGACTTATCCGACGGATAGGTTAATCAAATATTTATTTTGACCTATCCTGGGTCAATTTTTTTATGGCAGAACAAGTCAAACAATCAACCGGTTCTAAGCTTCAAGAATTACTTGAAGATAGCCAATACACCACTTTACCAAAACTAGGTGAGCTAGTTAAAGGTAAAGTTATTAGCGCGGCCAAATCAATTGTGCATGTTGATATAGGCGGCGTGACTTCTGGTGTGGTGCGCGGTAAAGAAATCTTTGACGGCTCTAAAGAATACGCTAATTTAAAGCCAGGCGATGAGGTGGAAGCCACGGTAATTGATTTAGAAAATGAAAACGGTGAGATTGAACTGTCATTTAGTTTTGCGGGCAAACAAAAAATTTGGGCCGAACTTAACCGCTTACAAGAAACTGAGGAAGTGACCAAGGTCACTATTGTTGACGCCAACCGCGGCGGTTTGATGATTAAGGCCAATAACGTGATGGGTTTTTTACCGGTGTCTCAACTTTCGGCTGAGCATTACCCGCGCGTTCCGGGAGGAGACAAAAACAAAATTTTAGAAAAACTAAAAAGCTATATTGGGAAAACTTTTAGCGTTAAGGTCTTAGATGCGGTAGAAGATGAAGAAAAATTGATTGTGTCGGAAAAATCTGTTTGGGAAGAACAGCTAAAAGAAAAAGTTTCTGAGCATAAAGTTAACGATATTGTTGACGCCAAAGTTATTGCCACCACCGATTTTGGCGTGTTTGTGGAGTTTGGCGATAAATTAGAAGGTTTAATTCACATCTCAGAACTTGCCTGGCAACGCATTGATGACCCGAAAGACGTATTTAAAGTCGGCGATGTTATCAAGGCGCAAATAATTGAAATTTCAAACAATAAAATATTTTTATCAACCAAGCGTTTGCGCAAAGACCCGTGGCTGGAAATTGATAAAAAATACAAAATCGGCGACACGGTGACCGGGTTAGTCTTGAAAGCCAACCCGTTTGGGTTGTTCGTTGAGTTGGATCCTGATATCCACGGCTTAGCCCACATTTCAGAACTATCCTACGGTCCAATTAATAATGTTACTGACATTGCCAAATCCGGCGATAAAATTAAACTTAAGATTATCTCAATTGATCCAAAAAATCATCGCCTCGGCTTAAGTTTGAAAGCGCTAAAAGAAAAACCGGAAACTTCAGTTATCATTGAAGAAAAAAGGCCTGCCAAAAAAACTGAAGCCAAAACTAGCGCATCGGCAAAAGATCAAAATGGTCCGGGAGCTAAGCCAAAATCAGATGCCGCGAGTGTGCAAACTGATAGTGGCAAACAAAATAGCGAAGAAAAAGCCACCCAAGGAGAGGTAAAATAAAATTGGTGACTGCGTAATTATTCCGATTAGCAGTAAAGTAAATGAAATGGCTTGCAGAGTCATTTTTATTTTCCCCCAAACGTTAGCGGAAATATCCTCGCCTCTCGATTTATAAATCCAACCGGCAATAATAAAACTAATATCAAGCAAAATCACAATAATTGTAGTGTAGTAAAAATAAGGCAGAGCAGTAACTAATAAGACGGTGCTAATCAAAAGCTTATCGGCAATTGGGTCAATCGCTTTGCCCAGTTCGGTAATTTGATCTCTAGTCCGAGCCATTGAGCCGTCAATCGCGTCAGTAAAGGCAGTAATCAAAAAAGCCGGAATGCCCCAAGTATAATTGCCGGTAATTAAAAGCCACAATACAAACGGGGTTAAAATAAACCGCAATATAGTCACGTGATTTGGCTTAACCGAATGGGGTATAAAAGGCAAAATGGTTTTCGCCAAAAGCTTATCTTGCGGATAAATCTTGGGAGAGGAATGAGTTTCTAGCATGCTATTATTGTAACTGGTAAATAGCCTGACGTAAATAACAAAGTAAGAATAATTACGTTACCTCTTGCGGCAAATGCCATTTATCATTATACTATGTGGGAGAACTAATAATTTCAAACATGAAAAAACTTTCTAAAAATCTACTTATTTTACTTTTAGTTTTTGTGTCAATCGCCGGACTATTTAGCGTTTACACTTCGCCACTGCAATCGCAAGAAAAAATTGATATCTCCACTTTGGTTACTCAAATTGAAAACGAAGCGGTTGAGTCTATCGAAGTTGACGGCGACAAGCTGGTGGTTACGCTAAAGGACGGCACCGTAGAAACCGCCCAAAAAGAAACGGCTGAGTCCTTAAGTTCGCTACTTGCTAATTACAATATTTCCAACGAACAGCTAAGAGGGGTAAAAATTAGCGTCAAGGAAGCGAGCGGCTTAGACTTTTTCTTAATTAATATTTTACCGTTTTTAATTCCGTTTTTGCTAATTGCCGCTTTTATTTGGTTTATGTCCCGTCAAGTTCAGGGGGCTAACAATCGTGCCATGATGTTCGGGCAAACGCGGGCGAGAGAATACCATTCGCAAAACTTAAAAACTAAAGTTACTTTTAAAAACGTCGCTGGCGTAGAAGAAGCCAAGCAAGAACTCCGCGAAGTGGTGGATTTTTTACGCAACCCTAAAAAATACCTAAATTTAGGCGCGCGCATTCCCCGGGGCGTTTTACTCATCGGCTCACCCGGTACAGGTAAAACGCTATTAGCCAAGGCGGTGGCCGGAGAAGCGGGAGTGCCATTTTTTAATATTTCTGGCTCTGAATTTGTGGAAATGTTTGTCGGCGTGGGCGCTTCTCGCGTACGTGATCTTTTTCGTAAAGCTAAAAAAGCTGCGCCTTGCATTTTATTTATTGATGAGCTTGACGCTGTTGGCCGGCAAAGAGGCACCGGACTTGGTGGCTCTAATGACGAACGGGAGCAAACTTTAAATCAAATCCTAGTTGAAATGGACGGTTTTGATGAGACCACTAACGTAATTGTACTTGCCGCGACTAATCGGCCTGATGTTTTGGACCCGGCCCTACTTCGCCCCGGACGTTTTGACCGCCGCGTTAATTTGCCGCGGCCGGATATTCGCGGGCGAGAACAAATTTTGCAAGTTCATGCTAAGAAAAAACCGCTAACTAAAGAAGTGAATTTAAAGGCAGTCGCCGCCCGCACACCTGGATTTGCCGGCGCGGATTTGGCAAATTTACTTAACGAAGCGGCAATTTTAGCCGCTCAACGCAACAAACAAAAAATAGAGCAGCAAGATATTTTCGATAGTATTGAAAAAGTTATGCTTGGCCCCGAACGCCGTTCTCACATTATGAGCGACAGGGAAAAAAAGATAACGGCTTACCACGAAGCTGGCCACGCCTTGGTGGCTCACAGCCTGCCAAATGCCGACCCAGTACACAAAGTTTCAATTATTGGCCGCGGACCAGCTGCCGGATACACTTTAAAACTGCCTGAAGAAGATAAAAATTTTCATAACAAATCAGAATTTTTAGATGATATGGCAGTTATGCTTGGCGGTTATGTTACCGAACAAGAAATTTTTGGAGAAGTTACAACGGGCGCATCCAACGACTTAGCCCAAGCGACTAAGCTCGCTCGGCAAATTATTACTGATTACGGCATGAGTGAAACTTTAGGCCCGCGCACTTTTGGTAAAACCGAGGAACTGACTTGGCGGGCACCAAGTTTTGAACATCGTGACTACAGCGAAAAAATGGCGGAAGCAATTGATAAAGAAATCACCGGCTTTATCACTCGGGCGATGAAAACGGCGCAAGAAGTAATTAAGAAAAAGCGTAAAAAATTGGAAAAAATTGTTAAAGTTTTGCTTGATAAAGAAACTTTAGAACGCGACGAATTTGAAGCGCTTCTCAAAACCGCTTAAATTCAGTAAAATAAACACTATAAAACTTCTACCCCATGCGCTATAAAGACGCCTTAATAAGAGGCGCGCAAATTATTTGGCATAAGCAATCTTTAGTTATAATTGGCTTTGTGGCCGCCTTTTTTGGCCCTGGCCGAATTTTTACTTTTTTAAGATCATGGACTTTGACGCCTGGTGATTTGACTGGTTCTTACTTACAAAATTTGATTTGGACTTATGATCGCTTGGGTGTTTTTCAAGCCCAAACACTCCAAGGCTTAGGCCAGTTGTCACAATCCAATCCGGGCCGCTTGGCTGTAATCATTACTATCTTTTTAATTGCCATTGGATTAGTAATTTTTTTAGCTTGGCTAAGCTCCATTGCGCAAAACGGTTTAGTTAATTCTTTACGCCAATTACACGATAACCGAGACGTTAAGGTCAGGCGAGAATTTTTTATCGGAAAAAAATCGGCTTGGACAGTTTGGACAATCAATTTGTTAAATCGGCTAGTTTGGGTAACTTTAGGCGTGTTGCTTTGGGGATTATTAGCCCGAAATGAGTACTTTTTTGGCTTTACTGAACTTGGCATATTTTTACTAGCTTTAATTATTGGCATGCTTACAAGTGCTATCGCGAGACTCGCCATCCTCAATGCCGCAAGCCACAACGACAGTATCGGCCACTGCCTAAGTTTAGCGCTGGCTAAAGTTAAAAGAAACTTTAAAATGATTAGTGGTTTAGCCATCGTCACATTGGTAGTTGAGGGTTTAGTGATTTTAACGGCCACCGCTTTAATCGCCGCGCTTAACGTGCCGATGGCTACTATTATTGGCGCCACCACATATTTAAGTAGTAGCTTTTTGTTTACGTCTAGTTTAATTTTTGCCAACGTGGTAAATATTGCCATAGAAATTTTAACTCTAGCCGCCCTAACCGTTTTCGTTTGGTCGCTTTGGGTTGAAGCTTGGGAAGAGTTAAATTAAATTTTAAATCAACAAGAAGTGCGGGTATGCGCTTTTTTTGTTATAATAGTTAAACCATGCCAACTTTAAACCCATTATCAAATTTAAGGAGCTCGCGGTCGAAACCGCAAATTTCTAGCGGCAAAACAGCTGGCGCGTTGGAATCAAAAATGCATCAGCTCAATTTAGGCGCGTTGGAAAAAGAAACCCAAGCTAAAGCGGCCGGTAACGGTTTTCCCTATATTAATTTAGTTGGCCTGCCCATTAGCCCGGAGACCATCGCCGTAATTGACGAAAATCAATCAAAGCAACTGCAAGTAATATGCTTTTATAATGGCGATAACACCATCAAACTCGGCGCGGTTGACCCAAACAATTCGGCAGTAGCCGAACTTTTGAGGCAGCTAGAAGAGCAATACCACAATCAAGGCCAGCTATACATGATTTCGAGAAATAGTTTTGAACAAGCTTACAAATTATATGCCGTGCTACCCAAGATAACAAAAGTAGTCGCCGGCCTTGAATTAACCGAAGAAGACTTAAATAGGTTTGCCGCCGGTATTAATAATTTTAAAGATATCCAGGAAGGCATCAAAAAAACTTCCATGACTGACCTAGTTACTTTTATTGTGGCTGGGGCAATTAAAAATAACGCGTCTGATATTCATGTTGAGGCGGAAGAAAAAGAGGTCAAAGTGCGATATCGCATAGATGGCATTTTGCACGACGTCGCGATATTAGACAAAAAACTATGGAAAAGAATAATTTCCCGATTTAAGTTGCTTTCACATCTTAAAATTAACATTACCAATAAGCCGCAAGACGGGCGCTTTACTATTTTTATCAAAAATCAAAAAGTTGAAGTGCGTGTTTCAACGCTACCAACATCGTACGGCGAAAGTTTAGTCACTCGGCTTTTAATGCCAGCATCACTCAACTTGCCATTTGAGGAACTGGGCATGCGCGGCAAGGCTTACTTGGATTTGCTAACCGAGATTGAAAAGCCAAATGGCATGATAATTACCACCGGGCCAACTGGTTCGGGTAAAACAACCACATTATATTCTATTTTAAAGCGCTTAAATAAACCTGAAACTAAAATTATTACGCTGGAAGACCCGATTGAATACCACTTAGACGGCATCGCCCAAAGCCAAATTGAGCCGGAAAAAAAATATACTTTTGCCAATGGTTTACGAAACATTTTACGCCAAGATCCAGACATCATTATGATTGGAGAAATTCGCGATTTGGAAACGGCGGAAATTGCTCTAAATGCCGCTTTGACCGGCCATTTGGTCTTGTCTACTCTGCACACCAACGACGCCGCTGGGGCCATTCCCCGATTTTTAGCCATGGGCGCCAAGCCATTTTTACTCTCACCGGCTTTAAATGCAGTCATTGGCCAACGGCTAGTTAGGAGAATTTGCTTGGAATGTAAACAGGTTGATAAAATTGACCCTAAAAACTTAGAGAAAGCCAAAGCTATTTTAGGTAAGATAAATACAACCGTTAACAAAGTAAAAGTTCCTGACTTAAACAAGCTTAAGTTTTACAAAGGCGGTGGCTGCGAAGAGTGCCAAGGTATCGGCTTTAAGGGCAGGATCGGGATTTTTGAAATTATGCCGATGAATAAAGAATTAGAATCTTCAATTTTAACTGGCAATGTATCAGAATATATTATTCGCGATATCAATCAAAAAAATGGCATGTTAACCATGGTTCAAGACGGCTTATTGAAAGCGATTGATGGCGTCACTACCGTGGATGAAGTTTTCCGCGTCGCCTACGACATCTCAACTAAAGGGAGCCGGTAAGGGTAATCACGCGCTGCCTTTCAGACTGGCCTAATTTTAAATTTAACCACACGGCATCTTTAGGCAGGTGCTGTTTTATTTTATTTGCCCATTCAACTATAACTAATGATTTAGGATCATTAATATAATCCATTGCGCCAAATTCCCCAAACTCTTTTGGCGAATCTAAGCGGTAGCAATCAATGTGGACTAAAGTTTCAAAGATGCTTGATTTAGCCGAGTTCACTCCGTTAGAATCTTTGCTTCTAACTGGGTAAATATCCATTAGAGTAAATGTTGGGCTAGTGATTTGATTTTTTATGCCTAAAGCTTCGGCTACCCCTTGCACTAAAGTAGTTTTACCTGCGCCCAAATCGCCGCTTAAAGCCACGGCCGTACCGGGCCTTAATTTATTAACTAAATTATGGCCAAATCTTTTAGTATCTTTTGGGCTATTTGAAATAAATTTTTTCATACGACACAATGTCGTCCTGAACTTGATTCAGGATCCAGGGTTTCTGGATCCCAGATCAAGTCTGGGGCGTCAGTATTTAGTTAGGCTCAGCTTTAATCTTTTGCCAGGGGGTAAAATCCTTTTTTAAAACTTTAAAGTATCCGGCCGCGGCAATCATTGCCGCATTATCGGTAGTTAGTTTCTTTTCAGGTAAAATTAAATTTACATTTGGTATAGCTTTTTTCAATTTGGACCTCAGTTCATTATTGGCGGCTACTCCTCCGCCCACAATGACGGCTTTAATGTTATACTTTGCCGCCGCTAGCTTAGTTTTAGTAACTAAAATTTCTACGGCCGCCGCTTGAAAACTAGCACAAATATCATTAATTATCTTATCGGAAAACGGTTGCTTTAATTTATTTACGGCATATAAAACCGACGTTTTTAAGCCGGAATAACTAAAATTAAAATCACCCGAATCAATCATTGGCCTGGGAAAATTAAAAGCTTGGGGATTGCCTTTAGTTGCTCGCTTAGCAATCTCTGGCCCTCCCGGATATGCCAAACCTAAGGTTTTACCGACTTTATCAAAAGCTTCGCCGACAGCATCATCCAAAGTTTGACCGATATTTTTAAAACTAAAACGATCTTTCATGTAAACAATTTCGGTATGTCCGCCCGATACAATTAATCCAAGGGCAGGAAATTTAATGTGGCGAGCATTTTCAGTGAGCCAATTAGCATAAAGATGGCCTTTTAAATGGTCAACGGCAATTAATGGTTTTCGCCAAGCATATGACAACACTTTGGCGGTTTCAATGCCTACCAATAATGACGTTATCAATCCCGGCTTGTGAGTTACCGCGATGTAATCTATGTCTTTTGGTTTGACTTTGGCCGAAGTTAAAGCCTCCTTTAAAACCGGAATCACTTTTATCACATGATTGCGCGCGGCTACTTCGGGCACCACGCCGCCAGTTTGCCGATGAATTTTAATTTGCGAATAAACCACGTTTGAGCGCAACGTAAATTTGCCGCGCTTCACTTCTAGCACGGCTGCCGCCGTTTCATCGCACGATGTTTCAATGCCTAATATTATCATAGCGCTATACTACACAAAATCCTTAATTTTGGCAAAAAAACAAAAAACAGAAATATTAACTTCTGGATTTAACAAAATTTTTATATTAATTAAGCTTCCTGAAGCTCCAAGGGATTATATTCAACACGATTAGCTGCCGCTTCTTTAATCTTTTCTAAAAATTCTCGCCTTTGATCTTTTTTATCACGTGGAATTTTTTTAAGTGCTTCTTGAATAACCTCAGCATCATCTAGCAGCCCTAAGCGCCACATCCCCTCTATTGCCGTATCAATATCTCCTTCCTCCAGGGCGGCATTTGTAAAATGTTGTAAAATTTCTGAGTCACCTTTTAGGTTTCGTGCCTCTCTTCCAACGGAAGCTTGAGGCGTTCCAAACTCTTTAACATACTTTATATACAAATCCTTTGGCACATCTTCGGCTAACAGGCGGCTGCTTTCATCATCTTTTATATCATATGCTCTAATCGCGACTTCATCTCCATAAACTGGCTCATTTGGATCCAACAATCTGTCATATTCTTCCCCAGCAATTTGCTCGACGTAATCTTCTCCTGAGCGTGCGATGGACTCATTAACTGCCTGCGTATTTCTGGCAGTTGCAATGTCAAAAGCTTTGAAGAATGACTCAGGCCCCTCTAATGGTTCAGTGCGGTCTATGTCGCGCTTATCTCTATAATCCGTTACTATGGTTTTTTCAGGCAAAGATAAATCAACAAAACCAATATTCTTTAAAGATCTCATTTCACTTAATATACTGCCCTCATTTTCAGGAGTGACTTGACCCCAACCCCCCCCTTAACTGTGCGTACTTTTCAATGTTATTAGTTAAAAGGTAGTAAGCTTGCCTGCCCTTTTCTTCTTGCCTTCTTTGCTCAATTTCTTGTTAATGTGCAATGTGCTGTTCTATTAAATCCCGATTTCGTTCAGGGTCTTTTTCCGGGGATTCCTCATGAGAAAGATTTTCTGATTCTAAACCTGGTCGTTTTGGCATAAAAATAATTAATAATCAATTACGCCCTCCTGGCTATAAATAGCTTAGTCAATATATAGGTGTTTGTAAAGTTAACTTTTTGCCAAACTCTCGGCCTCTTCCATCATGGTCTGAACTGTAATTTCTTGCCCGGCGCCAATGCCAAAATGAGCATAAGTGTTGCCTTTATCATCAACTAAAATAATTTTATTTCCCACACCAGGTAAAACCAATTCTTGATACTTTTTGTTGGCATAAACATTTTTAAAACCAGCACTAATATACCAACCGTCGACGTGATACTCAAATCCGCAGAGCTTTTCCTCGGAAATTGGATTTTTGCTGATACTAACTATATAGCGCCAATTTTTTGCCTCTTTTAATAATTTTTCTACTTGCTCTTCGCTCAAAGCCTCTGGTTTAAAGTATCGCGCTCTAACTTTGGTCGGCGTGGCATTAAGGTGGTTGAACAAAATTGAAGTTTTGTTAGGAATATCAATTTCACTTTCCACGCTCAACACCCCCGATAATTTTTTGGCTTGGGGTTCAGTATAACCTTGAGCCACAGCGCGATTCACTGCCCGCTGCGGATTACGCCCTTGGCTTAACTCATTAAATAAAAAATTCATGGTACCGTTTAACACGACATGAACCGCAACTATATTTTTATTGCGATATTCTTTAGCAAAATCTAAAATGCGCGAACTGCCGCCAACGGTCGCGTTGAATCCGATACGATCCAAATTCTTTTCCAGCTTATGGTAGTAATTTGCTAGCGCGCCCTTTTCGCAAGTAACTACCGGGATGCCAAGCCCAACAATTTCATTAATGTATCTGTAAGCCCGCACACCGTCATCGGTGGTAGGGATCGCTAAAAATATGACATCGCATTGTGGTATATATTTTTTATAATTTTTAGATTCGTCAATTTTTTCTAATTTAGAATTAAAAACACCGGAGCGGTTTAGACCAAAAACAACCTCCCATCTCCGTTTCAATGCCTGGGCGATAATTTCTTTGCCAATATTACCAACCCCAATAACTCCTATTTTCATACATGTTCAGCTAAAAAACCGGCTTCGCGGTTGAAGTCGGTTAGTTTCTTAGTCATTGCAATACCACACTTCAACCACTCGCTGTCGCGGCCATAGTCGTCGTTGCGGTGATGGCGTGTAGCTTGTCCATATACTAACGTAAGTATATCGCATATCTGGATATTCGGTCAATTTATTGACATTCTGCTAATTTTTGCTATGATTAGCGCGTTCTTTGCAAGCAATTTGCCATTCGCTATTTGCTATTCGCTAATTGCCAACCCGGCCCCATCGTCTAGTGGTTAGGACACCAGGTTTTCATCCTGGTAACGGGGGTTCGATTCCCCCTGGGGTCACTTGAACGCGCTTTTCGGTGCTGGGCGATGATGGAGAAAGGCAAATCCAGCGCAAAATCAAGGGTTTTCCCCTCCACAATGCGGTTCGAGGTTATGGTCCGCACGAGATCGCGCCGCACGCGCGAATCCCCGTGTAAGTACTGTATATACGCGCTATCCGACCGTTCGACGAACTTACGGACGCGCTCGCGGATTTTGCTGCCATCCTCTTCCAATGTGTTCAATCGGTCCTCCACATTCCGCTGATCCCGGAGCAGGCGTTCCCGCCTCTCGTTGAACGCTTCCTTGCCGATTAGTCCATTAATCAGAGCATCAGTAAGCCTGTCAAGCGTCACTTGTATCTCACGCTGCTTCAACAGTAGCGCTTGCCGTTTACTCTCGGTTGTCTGTTTCGTCGTCGCGCAGTAGTTATCCGCTTCAACTGTTAACGCCTGCTTCTCCCTATCAGACAGCCGGACAAGTGAAAACGTGTGCAACATTCTCTTGTCCAACGCATCTTCGCGCACGGTCGTCGTCGGGCATGGGGTCGTATGACAGCGGTAATACACGTATCCCTTCTGCCGTTCGCCGATCAACGACAACCCGCACGTCCGGCATTTAAGTAGACGCGAAAAGGTAAAATGGTGCTTCTGAATCCGCCGGTACACCCGGCCGTGCAGGATCGCCTGCGCCCGATCGAACACCTCCGCCGTTACCAGCGGTTCGTGCACCCCCGGAAACATTTCCCCCGTGCGCTTCAGCCGGATTACTCCCATGTAGAACGGGTTGTTCAAGATGCAGGAGAGGCCGTTGAGCGTGATCCTTCCGTTGGAGTTGTTTCGGAGCCCCCGCGCGTACATCTCCTTCTGCAGAGCCTTCAGGCTGTATGCGCCGGTCGCGTACAGCTCGAATACCTGCCGGATCAAGGGCGCTTTCGTCGGATCCGGTATTTTCGGTTTGCCCGATCCCCGGTTCAGATAGCCGATGGGCGCCTGCAACGGATAAAGCCCCTGCTTCAGGCGGCCGTACAGCCCCTTGATGGTTTCCTCACGCAGGTTTCGGATGTAGTCGGCGGCGACGACCGGTGGACCAGCGGCCCGAGGGAGAATGCCTTGTTCGCCAAACGGGTGCCCCGGCTCGACGTACGGTGGACGCCGCTCCGCATCGAGCTCGATTGGAGCCGGCCGGACAAAGTCACCATCGAGGATAAACACGCCCAACTGGCGCTGTGCCTCTTGCTCGTTCGCGATCTGCGCACCCGCCGTATCCCGTTCGGGTTCGGTGTCAACCGCGGACAGGGCACGATCGACGTCGAGTCCTGCGCCGTCGAAGGCGATTTGCCGGATTTGGGTCTGCCGAACGACCGTCTACGCAGGCTGTTTGGCGGGGAAACGGTTGAAGAGGAAGACATCCAAGAGGTGAAGGCGGCGTGGGCTGCGGCCGTGGAACGAGAATTTCA
>PEZZ01000021.1 GCA_002773845.1 Candidatus Buchananbacteria bacterium CG10_big_fil_rev_8_21_14_0_10_42_9 | reverse complement strand
CAGAAAGCATCAACAAGTATTAACAATTAATAATTACATATCCATTAGAGTGTAGACAAAGTTTACAAAAAAATGGGTACCCACCATTTATTACCATTGCACCAAAAGAAAAAGAGATGTCCCCTGCGCTCAAAAACCAATAACTCTTAAAGAGCTTGAAGACCAGATTGAAATTGAACTGGAACGCTTCACTATTCTCCCTCAATTTCAGCAATGGGCCTTGGAAATCCTAAACAGAGAAAACGACACCGAAATTGAAGACCGAACCAAAGTATATGAAATGCAACACAAGAGTTTGGCCGAAACCCAAAAGGAGCTGGATGAACTAACCAAGATGCGCTACCGCCAGCTTATTGATGATGAAACGTTTATCAAGGAACGTGATAGCTTACAGTCCCAAATTACCAAACTAAAAAGCAAGCTCCGTGAAACTGAAAGCCGAGCCGAGAAATGGATTGAACTAACCGAGAAAACCTTTAACTTTGCCACGTATGCCCGCAAAGAGTTTGTTATGGGCGGGCTTGATAAGAAACGAGAGATATTTGCCGCCGTTGGTCAGAACTTCTCTGTAAAAGACAAAAAAGTGCGTATTATAGCGAATGATTGGTTTGCACCGATAGAAAAAGCGTATCCTGCGTTAGAGGCGGAATATAAGCGGTTGGAACTGGATAAAAAGCCGTTAAATAACACACAAACCGAGCAGTTAGCTCGGCTTATGTACTTTTGGCAGGGGTGGAGGGAATCGAACCCCCGTCTCAGGTTTTGGAGACCCGCATACTAGCCACTGTACTACACCCCCTCTTCTTGTCATCGCGAGCGTAGCCACGTCTGACGTGGCGTAGCGTCGCGATCTCTGAGATTGCCACGTCCCCCTGTCTTCGCAGGGGTCCTCGCAATGACAAAGGCTATTAGCTATTTTGTTTCTTTGTGCATGGTGTGCTTACCGCAATGCTTGCAGTGCTTTTTCATCTCTAACCTATCCTTCAAAAGTTTTTTATTCTTGCGTGAAAAATAATTCACTCGCTTGCATTCAGTGCACTCCATTTTAATCATGTTGTCTTGGGACATACTTTGGTTTCAATTAATTACTGGAGCCCCACGTCGCTAAAGCTATGAGGGGCGTGAGCCGGGAGTGGGATTCGGACCCACGACCTACTGTTTACAAAACAGGTGCTCTACCACTGAGCTATCCCGGCCTGTTGTTCCCAGCACTAAAAAAGTTTCATTAGTATAGTTAAAGATTTACTTTTTGTCAATGTTCTTGATTGTCAACGGGAAATAGAAATGTCATATCCGGGCTGTTTTGGTTAGTTTGTTAGCATGGGTGAGCTTCTTACCGATAGTGACACTACTGGCTGCAATCAGTAGTTCCAAACCCGCCAAAATGTACGCCTCACATTTTACGCCGAGTGAGTATTTGTCTTTTTTAGGAAACAATCCAACATATTCATAAAATAGTTTATACAAATCGTAGGTCTTGATAATTAACGGCGTGTCTAGGTTATTCATATGGTAATTCAAAGTAGTTATGATAAATTAATAAGTGTTGAGAATTTGTTTTACTGTCGGGATGAGTTTAAGAGAGGGAAACGAAGTAAGGCTAATGCCATCGAATTTGAAAGAAATTTAGAGGATAATATTTTTTGCCTGGCATGATGATTTGCGATTTTTTGCCTATCATCTTGAAGGCAATCAAAGATGATTTTTTGAATTAACTGGTTTATATTTTCTTGTATCTGGTTGTTCTGCCCTGTCCAATACGCTCCACTTTTTTAAGTTGAAGCAACCGCTCCAGCGCCTGTGATACTGTCGGCCGAGCTACCTTGGTTGCTTCGGCAATCTCTCCCGGTGTTGCTTCGGTACCGCTTTGCAAGTAATACCAAACAGCCAGCTGTTTTGGTGACAGCAGTTTTTCAATATTCTCAGCTGATAACAACCCCAGCGCTTGCTTGGCTTGGCTCAATGAGACATCAAGGAAGAATTTTGCCCAAGAGGTAATATCTTCCGCATTTGTGCCAAAAGTCTTTTGACTTTGTCGTAGGGCTAAATAGTAATCAGTTTTGTTATCCTCAATCAGCTTTTCGTGAGATACGTAGGGGATATAACTGTAATTGTTTTTTAACATTAACAAGTTGGTTAGCACGCGGGCTAGTCGGCCGTTACCATCTTGGAACGGATGAATTTTTAGGAACTCAACAATGAAGTTGGCAATAATCAGCAGGGGATGAAATTCTTTGGCAATCAGCTCTTGATTAGTCCAGTCAATCAATTCTTCCATCGCCTTGGGCGTTAAATATGCCGGTGTTGTTTCAAACAGCACCCCGATTGCTTTTCCTGATTCATCCAACATTTCAACTTTATTTTCACCTACCTTGTACTTACCCCGATGTCTTTTGTCTTTATCAGCATACTTTAGCAATTCATTATGCAGATGTTTAAGAGAATTTTCAGAAAAAGGAATTTTGTTACCAACACTAAACACCTTATCTAACAATTCATAATATCCTTTAACTTCCTGTTTATCTCTGTCTGCCAGTTTTTGCAAAGACAATCCTTTCATTAATTTCTCCACTTCAACGTCAGATAGTTTTGAACCTTCAATTCGAGTGGATGAACCGGTTGAAGTAACCAAAACCGAGCGCTTTAATCTGCCAAGCGCTTGAGGGTTTAATTGAGCTCCACCAATCCACTGGCCTTTTAATTCATCAATTTGATTAAGTAATGGCCAGATGCTATATGGCAAGTTTTTAAGCCGTTTATTGAAGTTAGTCATAATAGGGGATTAAGCAATCTAATATATATACTATATTAGATTATATGAGATTATTTATAACTAGTCAAGTGAATAAAGGCTCATGGTAAAAGGGCATGTCAAAATTAATAAGACAGCTAACGGAAACTTTAAAAAATATCTGCCCTTGAGTACAGAGGGAGAACATTAAAATTTTTATCGAGAGATCCAGGGCTGTCCGAGCTGGTATCTCGAATTGTAAAACACAAAAACGCGAGATCTGTTCTCGCGTTTTTGGAATGTAATATTTGACATATAGGGGTAGGGGTATATAATGTATGTGTATGGAACATTCACGGTTTGAACGCCATAAAAAAACCATTCATCACATCAACCGCATTGAAGGACAGCTTAAGGTGCTGAAACGATATATCACAGAAGATAAACCTTGCCACGACATTGCCCACTTAACCGCTTCGGTGGCCGAATCATTTAATGCTTTGAAAATCAGAACATTGGAGGGTTTTGTGTTGCACGAATTAACGGATAAAAAGACAAGTGAGAAAAAGCGAAAAGAGAAATTAACCAAAATAATAAATTTATACAAGTAACGTATTTATGAAGAAAAATATTATTATCATCGTATTGGCAGTTGTGGCCGCGGCGGCAGTGGCAATTAGTTGGACCCAAAAACAAACATTAGATCAGCGCCAGCAAGAAATCCATGAGCGCGGAACGCTCGTTATGCCATTTGACCTTGACAAGACAACGCATGTGTTTAATCAAACAGATGCCGGCGGCATTCAGCAAGTCAGAGCCAAAGACCCCAACGACACTGAACAAATCCAACTGATCCAACAGCATTTACGAGCAGAAGCCGACCGATTTAGCCAAGGTGATTTTGGCGATCCCCAGACGCTGCATGGCGAGAGCATGCCCGGGCTTGATGTGCTCACCACCCAAGCTGATGAGCTGGAAGTTGAATATAAGGAATTAGAAGATGGCGCGCAAATCAGCTATCTTTCCGATAATCCCGAAGTGCTCAACGCGATACATTTGTGGTTTATGGCCCAGCTGACTGACCACGGCACAGACGCCCAGCCACACCTGGCTCAGTAGCAGTTAATTAGTACCGCGTAAAACCGCCCAAAGGGCGATTTTGTGGTACAATGACGTGGCATGGAAATTGTTCTGATTGCGCTATTGACCATTACCGCGGCAGCGGTCGGCACGCTGACCGGGTTTGGCACGTCAACTATCATGGTCCCCGTATTGCTCTTATGGCTCCCGTTGCCGCAAACGTTGCTATTGGTTGGCGTTGTTCACTGGTTTGGCAATATTTGGAAAATTACATTATTTCGCCAGGGATTCGATTGGCGTTTAGTGCTCTGGTTTGGCATTCCTGGTATTATCTTGACTTGGTTTGGCGCGCAATTTATTTTTAGCGTCTCCGACCAGGCGTTGTCCCGTACGCTTGGCGTTTTTATCATTGCTTATACCATCTTTTTGTTTATTAAACCGTCGTTCAAATTTAAGCAAAACGCCATTACCGCGGTTATCGGCGGAGCGTTGTCCGGTTTTTTCGCCGGCATTTTTGGCATCGGCGGAGCGATTCGCAGCGCTTTTTTGACTGCCTTTAATTTACCTAAAGCTATCTACATTGCCACGGCCGGAGCAATTGGCCTCGTCATTGACTCAGCCCGTTTGCTTACCTATTGGACGGGCGGAAGCCGATTGCTTGAACTTCCTTACTGGTCGCTCATTATTTTTATTCCGGCTTCGTTGGTTGGCGCCCAACTTGCCAAAAAAGTAGTTGACCGCATAGCTCAGCGAAATTTTCGCTTTGTGGTTGTGGCTTTTCTTTTTGGGGTGGGGGTGAAACTTTTATTTTGGCCATAAAGTTATTTATGGTAAGGTGTAAGAACATAAGGATACCGCAATTAATAAATAACCTTTAATTATATGGCAAAAACAATAAGTACCGAGGAACTAAAAGCAAAAATTGACGGTGGCGCTCAAGATTTTCATCTTGTTGATGTGCTTTCAGCGAATAGCTATGAAGCACGTCATGTTCCGAGCGCAAAAAATGTACCGATGGGTGACGATTTTATTGAGCGTTTTGAAAAAGAAATAACTGATGACAAAAATGCGGAAGTCATCGTGTATTGTTCATCCAGCACCTGCCAAGCAAGCGTTAATGCCGCGGCTACTCTTGAAGATGCGGGTTATACCAATGTCAGCCATTACCAAGACGGCTTAGCCGGTTGGCAAGATGCCGGATTGGAATTTGCTGAAGGTTCAAAATAAGCTGTGGCCTAAGTGCCTAAAACAGATGCAAATATTCATGCAAATATATGCTAATAACTGTGCTATACTCTTGTTATGCAAAATGAAGAGTTCTCAGCACAATTGCAAAACCTTTTAAAAACATCAGGAGCTCGGCATGCCGCTTTGTTGGTGGAGCGTGGCGGCAAAACTGTTTGCTCAATGAATATTAGAGCTTCAACAGCCAGCCCGTTTCTGATTGCCTCTATTACTAAGGTCATTACAGCAACTGCGGTAATGGTTCTAGTTGATCAAGGCGCCGTTTCGCTGGATGATTCAATTAAAAAGTATCTGCCTGAACCAGCACAAGTCAATGCCGACAAGATTACGATTCGACACCTGCTTACGCACACTTCAGGTTTGCCTCGCCATGTACCGGATAACGTGGACATACGTAAACGCCAAGGTACCTTACGAGATTTTTACGAAAGTGCAACGAATGCACCTTTAATATTTAATCCGGGTAGTCGATATAGTTATTCAAATGTTGGTTATTTGTTGCTCAGGCAGTTAGTTGAACGAGTGAGCAACAAATCTTTAGGCGATTTTACCCTGAATCATATTTTTATGCCGCTTGGGATGACTGGCGCAGCTTATGGGCTTGGCTATAATAAATTAAGGGAAACGGTCATGTGTGAGCTTGATTCAATGAAAGCCTATGCCGGCACAGAAGCCGATGAAGCCTGGAATTGGAATAGCCAGTATTGGCGCAGCTTGGGCGCACCATGGGGAGGCGTGATTGCTTCAGCGAGGGATATGATTAAATTTATGACCTCTTTTTTGACGTTGGATAAACATCCGGTATTAAGTAGGTCTTCGGCACAAGCGATGCTCACTAACCAGCTAGAAAGGTTGGAGAAAAAACAAGGCTTAGGCTTTAATCTTGATTCCAGCAGCTTTCCGGTGTCGGCTGGCACAAGCGTTTTCGGCCACAGCGGGGCAACCGGCGTTACGACTTGGGCTCACGTGGAATCGGGCGTGGTTTTTGTGATTTTTACGAGCCGTCCTTATTCTTTATCAAAAGATACTATCATCAAGCCCATATCTAAGCTAGTGTTCGACGAGTTTTGCCAGGTGGGCTAATAATAATTTTGTTATAATTTCTTAACGACCGATTACTTAATCGTTTTAAGTTTTCGTAATAAAGATCAATACTGGCAGTTACTTTTGACAAACTCATACCCATAGTATATACTTTAGATATATGAAATCAATTATCAACATAAAGGCTGATAAGGAGGTCAAGGAGAACGCGCAAAAGACCGCCAAAGAGTTGGGCTTGCCATTAAGCACTGTAATTAACGCGTACCTAAAGCAGTTTATTAGAAATAAAGAAATATATTTTTCGTTAGCACCGCGCATGACGGCAGAACTTGAAGCAGTAATTGGTAAAGCAAAAAAAGATTTTAAGGCTAAAAGAAACATTTCGCCAATGCTTTTGTCCGGCAAAGAAGTGGATAGGTATCTTGATGATTTATGAAGATTGTTTTTCATAGGAATTTTGAAAAACAATACAAAAAACTCCGCCTGGCAGAAAAAAAGCGATTCAAACAACGCAAGGATATATTTTTGCAAAATCCGTACCACCCGCTACTGAATAATCATCCGTTAAGAGGCAAGTATAAAGGCTATCGCAGCTTGAGTATCGGCGGCAATTTACGCGCTGTCTATGAACTGATTGATGATGAGGTAGCTTACTTTGTGGCGATTGATACGCATAGTAAGCTGTATTAAATTTTGCATTATTTAAAATGACCGATTACTCAATCGTTTCCAGTTTTCGTAATAAAGATCAATGCTTGGCTTTGATTGAAAAATTAAAAGCCAAAGGCAAGACGTGCTATAATTTTTCTGATACGCCGGCGGATCCGAATAATCCAAACGCCAATCCTGAAGAGCAGATGAAAGCGCATGAAGCAAAGAAAGATTTTTACAATGACGAACATTTTAAATATCTTTTTGAAAAAGATCTAGCTGGATTAAAAAATGCTAAAACTGTAATTTTACTTTTGCCGGCTGGCACGTCAGCGCACATAGAAGCCGGTATTGCGTATGGTATGGGGAAACCGCTTATCTTAATAGGCGAAGCGGCTAAGCCGGAAAGCTTGTATTTAATATTTCAAGAACGTTATAAAACGGCGGAAGAATTTTTAGCCAACATTAATTAGGCTTGGTATAATAAGGGCATGCCTAAGCCTATAATCTATATCGCTGCAATCCCGCTTGTTGTTGTCGTTATTTTAGCAGTTGCTATTTTTTTTACGCTTAAACCAAAGCCAGTAGTTGCGCCTGGGCCGGTTGAAGAAATTGAGCAAGATGAAGAGCCCAAGCCATCGGAAAATTTGGAAGCGCGCGTGCCGATAATTATTTATCATCATGTGCGCGAAGCGAAGCCAACTGATAGCGAATCAGATAAACAATTTATAATTTCACCGGCCGATTTTGAAAGCCAAATGAAGTATCTAGCCGATAATAATTTTACAACCATATCGTTTAAAAATTTAGTTGATTATTTTAGCGGGCAATTTGAATTGCCGAATAAGCCAGTTATTATTTCTTTTGACGACGGTACGATAAGCCAGTATCAAAACGCTTTTCCGCTTTTAAAAAAGCATAATTTAACTGCTACTTTCTTTATCTTTACCAATCCGATTAGCCGAAGCGAAAATTATATGACCTGGGAACAATTAAAAGAAATGGCGGATGCCGGAATGGAAATAGGCAGCCACGGGCACTATCATCTTTATTTTGACAGGATCAATGAGGGAGAACTCGCAAAAGAGCTAAGTGGCAGTAAAGAAATCCTAGAAAAACAATTGGGCAAACAAGTTTATGCTGTCGCGTATCCTTTTGGGACCTTTGATGAAAAAGTCGTTGAGTCCTTAAAAGAAGCCGGATATTTAGCGGCGCGGGGGATTGCGAATGGGGTAGACCACACAGCTGAAGATTTGTATGATTTAAATGCTTATTTTGTAACCAGTAACTTCTCAAGATTTGTAAATATTGTGAATCAAAAGAATTGAATTTTTTTTACTTTAAAGGTAAGCTGAAGTTACAACATTAATAACTATTTCAGTTTATGCTATCGGCCACCATCGCTTTTTTAGTTTTATTAAATCCTTTCGCGTTATTTTTGTATCTTGAACCTGTTTGGACAAGCCTATCTCACGAAAATTTTTTGTTTGTTTTATTCAAGGCATCTTTAATTTCTTTTTTAATATATGCTTTGTTTTTATTTGCCGGAAACGCTTTGTTCCAAAAGATTTTTCAAATACACTTTGAATCGTTTCGTATTTTTGGCGGAATTGTGGTTTTTTCCTTTGCCTATTTTTTTATCGTTAAAGGACAAAAAGCTTTTGTACAGGTTAAAGAAAACTTAGACGACATGGCATCAGAAATAGCTTTACCGTTTATGGTCGGCCCAGCCACAATTTCGCTCGTTGTTTTAATGGCTAATGATTTTGGCTTAGGCCAAGGCTTTGCTATGCTTTTTACAATTATGGCAATTAATTATTTAACGCTTGTGATAATAAAGTTTATTCGCGACGCAATTACAAGGAAGAAGTTTAAAATTGCTTTCGATAAAAATATGGAAGTTTTGCTTCGGCTTAATGGTTTTTTTGTCGGCGCTATCGGTGTGAATATGATTATTACCGGGGTTAACAATCTTTATTTTTAAGTCAAATTTAAAGTTAAGAATTCAAGGCGCCGGTTGAATTTTTTTTATTTTGGGAGTAAGCTGAAATATGGCGAAAGTATCAATATGAAGCATAAATCAATTCAACAACTTTACGATTTTTCCGGTAAAGTGGCTGTGATCACTGGCGCGGCTAAAGGTATTGGCTTTGGCATGGCTGAACGTTTAGCGGAGGCTGGAGCAAAAGTTGTAATTAGCGACATTGATGATAAAACCGGCAAGGCCAAGGCGGCCGTTTTGGAAGCTGAATATATTCACGCGGATGTTAGCGACGAAAAAGATATCGCTAAGCTTATTAATCAGGCTGTTAAAAAGTTTTCACGCATTGACATTTGGATAAATAACGCCGGAATTTTCCCGTCTAAACCGGCGCTTGAGATGGATTTGAAATTTTGGGAAAAAATACAGGCCGTAAATTTACGCAGTGTGTTTTTGTGTAGCCGGGACGTGTCTGAAGTGATGAAAGAGCAAGGCGGGGGAGTAATTATTAACATCGGATCAATTGATTCTTTGCACCCAAGCCGTGTTGGTTTGTCGGCTTACGATGCTTCTAAACATGGCGTGTGGGGATTTACTAAAAATTTTGCTTTGGAAGTGGCGCCTTATAATATTCGGGTAAATGCTATTGCGCCGGGCGGCATTAGCACAGAGGGTGTTGAGGAAATGACTAAAGGCGGAATAAAAGCTGGCGTTACCGAAGGCGACGCGGTTAAAGATTTTACAGCGCGTATTCCGCTTGGCAAATTAGGAGAACCAGATGATATTGCGATGCTCGCGTTATATTTAGCCAGTGACGCGAGTAAGTATATGACTGGTAGTTTAGTGGTGGTTGACGGCGGTTATTTATTGACCTAAATTAATTTTATGCCAGGGTATATCACCAACATTGAAAAAGCGACGTTGGAAAACAAAGACTATCGCCGCGTTTTGTATACAGCTAAAAACAGTCAATTAGTGCTGATGAATTTGCAACCGGGGGAAGAAATTGGCGAAGAAACCCACACGCTTGACCAATTTATTCGCATTGAACAGGGCCAAGCCAAAGTTATATTAGACGGTAAAGAAACTGAAGTCCAAGATGATTTTGCAATCGTAATTCCGGCCGGCACAAAGCACAATGTGATTAACAGTGGCGATAACGAATTAAAATTGTATTCAATTTACTCTCCGCCCGAACACAAAGACGGCACGGTGCATCCGACCAAAGCCGACGAAAAAGAAGAGCATTTTGATGGCCAAACAACTGAATGATTTGGGAATTTAAGCGTCCATTATGAGCAAGCCTTTTTTTAGTGTTGTTATTGCCACATACAATATGGCCGATACGCTCGCTGGCGCTATTAATTCGGTAACTAGCCAGTCGGAAAAAAGTTGGGAGTTAATTGTGGTTGACGACGGCAGCAAAGATAATACCAAGCAAATAGTTAATTTTTTTATAAAAGAAGGTTTGCCAATTAAATATTTTTATCACCAAAATTCCGGACTTGGGATATCTCGAAATGTTGGCATTAACCAAGCCCTAGCCGATTGGGTAGTTTTTGTTGATGCCGATGATGAATTTTTCACAAGCCATTTGGCAGTGCGGCGCACAGCTATTGAGCAAAATCCTGACGTCGGTTTGATCTACGGCCCAACTGAATTTTTAGGCTCTCCGCTAGTGCCGGACAAATACCGCCCCGGAGAGCAAATTCATATTAACCAATGTTTTTTAATTGGTACGGCCGCGATTAAAAAAGAAGTATTGTTATCTTTGAGCGGCTTTAAGAATATCCATTTTGAAGACACCGATTTATTTGAAAGGATTAAAGAATCAGGTGTCAAAACCATTCGGGTTGATAACGCCACACACATTTATCGGAATTTTGAAAGCCAAGATAGAATTACCCACAAAATTAGATTATCTACTAGAAGTTAATGAATATGGAATTTGAATATTGTCCACGATGCGGCACTAAATTGAATCCGCCAAACGGCAGGCAGCGCTTTAAAAATTGTGAGCGATGTGGTTTTGTTAATTACCAAAATCCTGTCCCGACGGCCAGTGCCATTATCGTAAAAGATGGCAAGGTGCTGTTGGGTCGCCGGCGGAGCGATCCCGGTAAAGGCATGTGGGATATTCCGGGCGGGTTTATTGAGCTCAATGAAACGCCGGAAGAAGCGGCACGGCGAGAGATTTTAGAAGAGACCGGATTGACCATTAACTTGGAAAAGTTTTTTGGATTTTTTTTGGGTAAATATGAATACCCAACATCTCCCAATGCGCCGACTATGAACATTTGTTTTTTAGCTAGCATTCAAAACGGCGAACCAAAAGCCAATGATGATTTAGTCGCCCTAGAGTGGTTTAGTAAAGATGAAATTCCAATTCTCGGAATGGCTTTTGATAATAACAAGCAAATGTTAAAAAAGTGGATAACTGAAAATTAAAGCTCGTTTAGCATGTCTGCAATAACCGCGCTCATGGAGGCCGGAAAGGTAACGATTAAAATTCGTTTAATGGCTAATGTCGTGTCAAGAATCCATGGCGCTTGCTGGATGAGAGTCATAAATAGTCCGACGACTAAAAAGGCCAGTACGTACGTTGCCGCGACCCGCTTCACGAACTCGGTATGATGGTGTTTGAGCTCGCCGCGTTTGTAGTTGAAGAAAACAAACACGGTAATAAAAACGATGGAGAGTACGGTAATAATTAAAATGTTGAGTGTAGGTAAATGTTCACCCAGCCGCCATGTTTCCTCGGTAAAGCCAATGGGGATAGCCAGTAACGCCGCGCCGACAACAATTTGCATAGCATCTTTGGATTGGAAGCGTATACTTTGGTGATTGTTTGGTTGATTATTTGTCATAGCTTTATTTTAACACAAATTTGTTTTTCTGGTATACTTGAAGCATGGGACAAGATAAATCAATGCCAAAATCAGAAGATGAGTGGAAGCATAAGTTGAGCGCTGAGCAATATCATATTTTGCGCGAAAAGGGCACCGAGTTGGCATTTACCGGTGAGTATTACGATAACCATGAAGAGGGTAAGTATTTATGCGCGGCTTGTGGCCAAGAGCTTTTTGGCTCTGACACTAAATACGACTCCGGTTCGGGCTGGCCTAGTTTTTATGCGCCGGCTAAGGAAGGAAATGTGAAGTCTGATGTGGATACTAGCCACGGCATGATTCGCACGGAAGTGATGTGTAGCCGTTGCGGCAGTCATTTAGGCCATGTTTTCCCAGATGGACCGCAACCAACCGGCCAACGCTTTTGTATCAACTCTGCGGCGTTGAATTTTAATAAAAAGGGAAAAGATGCTAAGTGAGCGCGGTGATATATATGGCTCACCAGAACCGCAGTCGCCCGAGACTAATTTAGGCGAACATGAAGAATTTGAAGCTGATTTAGATGAAACAGAATTAGTCCACCCCATAGAACGGATTAATGACTTGGTAGAAATTGAAACTTTTCCCGACCGAATCGCGATACACGTACTGGATCAATACCAAAACAATGATGACGAGGATAGTAGTCAAGACGGTGAAAAACAGACCCCCAGACTGACTATTAGTGAATTGCGCTCGATGTTTCGCCCAGCATTTGAAGTAATCGCTAGACGGGTGGAGGAGAACCCGAATATCAAAACTATTACCGCTTTATCATGGATTGTCGGCAAGGCGCCAACGATGATGAAAAAAATGGGTTTTACCATTGATAGGCCTAAGTTAACCCAGTCAGAAATATCCAAAGAATTTCCTCATGAAATCACTTGGCGCCTCAAACATCCTGATAAAAAGCCGAGGGTAATTGCTTCGGCACATGTTGATAGGGAAGATTTTTTAGCTCAATACTTGACAAAGAAAGAGGAGAAAGAGCCAGGGTGACAAATAGTTTAAATATCCGCCATATATATTACTAACAATTAAATATTTATATGCCAAAATTATCGCGAACAAAAAAACCTAGCAAAAGCAAAACTTCTCACCACAGGGGCATAGATGAACTGCATGAACTTGGCGATGAGATGATGAAGCACCTCAAGAACGCCAAGCGAGAGTATAGTGAACTAGACGCTCAAACTAAGAAAAAGATCGCCGCCGGGATTGTCGGCGCCACAGCTCTTTTGGCCGGACTTGCTGCCCACAAAGCTCACCGGCGTAAAAAGAAATAGTTTACTGCTGTGAAATTTACAAAAGTAAGAGGGTTTGCCCTAGTCGGATTATTAGTTAGCCTTGCCATTGTGGTGATGTTGGCGGCAATTAGTTTTACTTTGATTAACCAGTCTTCGGTTCCGGGTAGCGGAGTTAGTCCAGAAACAATAGTTAACCAAGCAGATCAAGTAGAAAAGCAAGTTGAAGAGCGCAATTCTCAAATTGATCTCCAGCCAAATGTTACGAAAGTTCAAATTGAGAACGATTTTGGCTCAAAGATTGTATACACTACCGATGCTTCGCTTGGAGCAGATTTATTTAAGGCAGATTGCCAAGCCCGCGGCGGAGAATTTAATGAATGTGGCAGCCCCTGCGCGCCAGGCTCTGAAATTTGTATTACGGTTTGCGCTTATACTTGTGAGAATTTGTAAATGTGCTATACTGCCGAAAATTATTAAGCTTAATACCATGATACGTTTATATATTATTTTACTTGCTGGCGTGTTAGTCATGGCCGGTTGCACACAACCTCAGCCAACTAACACCAACCAAAACACTAATACGAATTCATCAGTCATTGAAGGAGACGTTATGGATGGTCATGATGATGAAGGCGATAAGACGGACATAGACGACGGCCCAAGCGCGAGCGAAACCATGGATGACGAGGATAATGGTGATCAAGCCGGTGAAAATGATAAAGAAGCCGATGATAGTGGTGAAAATGAAACCCAAGTTTATACTAATAAAGCTATTGGATATAGCTTGAACCATCCAGTCAATTGGTATTGGCAGCATTTTTTAGCCGGCACAACAGAAAACGGAGTTAATTTAGATAGCGATTATTTTATTGCTGATCCAAACCCGCTGGTTGGCTTTGGTTCTGAATATTTAGGCCGCTATGTTATCCAAGTGTCGTCTAGGCCGTTAAGCGACTTTGCCGACGCAGTGAATGATTTAACCAAATCCAGCTCAAAAGTGGATGGTATTGATGCCGCTCGTTACGAAGGAACTAGGACCAACATGGTAGTAGAAAATCAAACTGTGGTTGAGTACCAGTTTATGCGTAATGGCCAAAGTTTTCGGGTAATTTATTCTATGCTTGACAGCGACCCCGAACAAGAAGCGATGTTTGAAAGCTTTGTAAAAAGTATTAGTTTTGAATCTTAATATATTACATTTAGCACCCCTGGCTTTATAGTTGGGGGTGTTTTTATGTTACACTTATTGAAAGAAAAGGATCACCCAAGCATTATAAACCTAAGAAGGTCTTGTGAATATTCCGATTGTTATCCTGCCTGCCCGTCCTTTGGCGGGAGGAAGCCTGCCCCCTTAAAGCTTGTCCTCGACTCCGGTCGGGGAACGGGGGTGAGGACCTCAGGAGATTGCTACCTCGCTACGCTTATCGCAATGACAAATGCATAGCATGAAAAAAACCATTTACATTATAGCGTTCTCATTCCTAGGCATTTTGATTAGTTTCTTAGTGCATTACGGCATTGAGTATCCCGTAATTTTTTTACTGATTACTAATTTTGAAACTTTTAGCTTGGGGCTAAGTTGGGACACTTGGTTTTTAGTTCATCACGTCGGGACTGTAATTTTGTTAATTTTGGGAGCGAGCGCCGGATTTTTTCAAGGCCGCTATTGGTGGCGCGTAATTTACATTGAGAAACGCTATCCGCGAAAGCTCAAACCACGACGTCATCCCCGATACCGGATCAAGCCCGGCACAGGCCATGATCGGGGATCCATGAATAATAGAGATTCCGGATCGAGTCCGGAATGACAACTATATGCCAGAAGAATTATTTGAGGTAGTTGATGAAAATAACTTTTCAACTGGAGAGGTTTTGACCAAGTCGGAAGTTCATACGAAAGGATTGTGGCATCGGACGGTGGAAGTTTGGATATTGAATTCCAATAATGAGCTACTTATCCATAAACGTTCAGCCGAGGTTGAAAGGCATCCGAATCTTTGGGATAATTCAGCCGGCGGGCATGTGTCGTATGGCGACGATCTAATTTCAGCCGCTATTAGGGAAACAAAAGAGGAGATTGGCGTTACTTTATCCGAAAGTGATTTTAAATTTCTGTTCATCGTTAAAGAAGAATTTCCAGAGATTAACCATTATTATTTTGCCTATAATTATCTTGTCAGAAAAGATATTGCAATTAATGAAATAAAATTACAGCCCGCAGAGGTGGCGGAAGTTAAGTTTCTTCATTACAAAGATTTTGAAAAAATGATAAAAAATAACCAGCATGACTTTGTTGATAATCAAGAGGAGTATAAAAAGTTAATTAAATATCTTGAAGAGAAATTAAATAAATAATTGTCATTGCAAGCGGAATAAAATGGAGCGTCGCAATCTCGCGGTTAATAAAAGAGGTTACTACGTCGCTTTGCTCCTCGCAATGACGGGAATGTTATGAAAAACTATAAAACATTTTCAATTGATTTAGCCAGGCGCGCCGGCAAGATTATGCGGGAAAATTTTGCTTTGGGCATGAAAAAAGAATGGAAAGGGGACGGCACGCCGCTGACTGTGACCGATACCACCATAAATCAGATAGTAATTGATGCAGTCAGAAAAGAGTTTCCGCAACATAATATTTTAGCCGAAGAAGGTAGTGACATGGGGAGAGATTCCGAGTACACGTGGGTGTGCGATCCTGTTGACGGCACGATTCCATTTTCGCACGGCGTGCCGACTAGCACTTTTTCATTGGCGCTGACTAAAAACGGAGAAGCTATCTTGGGCGTGGCTTATGACCCATTTATGAACCGGATGTATTTTGCCGAGAAAGGTAAGGGGGCTTTTTTGAATAACGAAAAAATTAAAGTCTCTCAAGCGGATAATTTTGCAAGTAAAATAATAGGCTTGGGGGTTTGGCGCAATTCAACTTTTACTTCTTTGCCTTTGATGGGTGAGCTTGAGGATCGGCGCGCCATGGTAGTGAGTTATTTATCAATGGTTTATACTGGATGCATGGTAGCTAGCGGTGAGTTTGTGGCCACAATATATGTTTATAAATTTCCATGGGACGCGGCGGCTCTAAAAATTTTAGTTGAAGAGGCCGGCGGCAAAGTTACAAGTTTATTTGGCGAAGAACAGCGTTATGACCAAGATATTAATGGTGTTTTAGTTACCAACGGCAAGGTTCATAACGAGTTGTTGCAGCTCATAAAAAAATCAGTTACTAAAAGAGAAAATTAATTAAAAATATATGAACGGATTTATACAATTTATTAGGCAACAAGGGGTGGTTGGTTTAGCCATTGGCTTTATTTTGGGCGGCTCGGTTAACCAAGTAATTAAATCACTTGTGGGCGATGTGATCAACCCGCTGATTGGTTTGGTGTTTACTTCCATTGAGGAGCTCAATGATTTTGTACTTGGGCCAGTTTTGATTGGTAATTTTATCTCAGCGCTTTTGAATTTTATTATCTTGGCGGCAGTTGTTTATTTTATCTTTAAAGGCATGAAACTTGACCGCATTGATGTCAAAAAGCAGTAGATAGGCATGGCCAAAATTGATTTTACAAAATTAATTTTTCATCGCGACAAACCCAGTGCGCCCAAAGATTACAAAAAACTTGAACAATACGGGGTGATTGGTAACTTGGAAACGTGCGCCTTAGTTGGTGATGACGGGTCAATTGATTGGCTGTGCTTTCCGCACCTAGAGTCACCCAGCGTTTTTGGCGCGTTGTTAGATAGCCAGAAGGGCGGTAATTTTGTAATCCAGCCGGTGGGGCAATTTAGTTCAACCCAAGAATACATTAAAAATACCAACGTTTTACAAACTAAATTTAAAACTGCCCGCGGCACGATTGTGTTAACTGATTTTATGCCACCCCTTAAAAAAAGAAGCCATGAAAATAAACATCAAGTCTTGTTGAGAAAGGTTGAATGTTTAAGTGGTAACTTAGATATTCGTTTTCAATTTCGCCCCCACTTTAATTACGCTCGCGCTAAAACAACTTTGCGTAGAACGTCCAAGGGCGTAGTCGCTCGCGGCGCAGGAAAAAGATTATTTTTTGGCGCCCATATACCTTTATCTATTACTACCGAATCAGGAGCGATTGGCACCTTCACATTACAGGCTGGCCAAGCGCAATGGTTCAGCTTAAAATATAACGACGATTTGTTGGCACACAGAAAACGATATCCTATGCTTTTACGGCAGACAATCAAATTTTGGCAAGGCTGGTCACATAAATGCAGCGGTGAGTGCGTTTTCAAAGGGCCGTGGCATGATTTAGTTGTGCGATCAGGCTTAGCTATCAAATTGTTGCAGCATCGAACAACCGGTGCTATTGCCGCGGCGGCAACTACGTCATTGCCCGAAACTGTCGGTGGTATGAGAAATTGGGATTATCGTTACAATTGGATTCGCGATTCAGTTTTTAGCGTTCAAGCTTTGTACAACCTAGGCCATTTCAGCGAAGCGAGGGAATTATTTAATTGGTTTAAGCGAATTTACCGGGGTGTTCAGGCGTCTAGTATTAGAATTATGCATGATTTGCACGGTTCGCCAGTGATGCCTGAGCGCAAGTTAAACCATTTAGCAGGTTACCGCCACTCAAAACCGGTGCGCATCGGCAATCGTGCCGCTCGGCAATATCAACATGATATCTATGGCGAATTGTTAAATGTGGCATATGAAACACGTCGCTACGGTGATGAAATTTCGCGCAATGATTGGAAACTTTTTACTAAAATTATCAATTATGTTTGTAAAGTCTGGCAATCTCCAGATGCGGGTATTTGGGAAATCAGAGGGCCGGCGCGGCATTATGTTTATTCCAAAGTGATGTGCTGGGTGGCAATTGACCGCGGCATAAAAATTGCCGAGAAAAGGGGTTATCCTGCGCCTTTGCCAAAATGGGTAGCTATTAGAGATGAAATAAAAAATGAAGTTTTGGAAAAAGGTTACAGCGATAAATTACAAAGTTTTACCCAAACTTTAAATTCTGAAAAGCTTGACGCAAGTAGTTTATTGATACCTATGGTTGGTTTTCTGCCATATGAAGACGTGAGGGTAAAAAACACCATCAAGGCTACGATGAAGTATTTAATGAAAGATGATTTAGTATATCGTTATTTGGACGATGGCTTGCCCGGCAAAGAGGGAACTTTTATTTTATGTACTTTTTGGTTGGTTGATGCTTTGGCGCTATCGGGGGAACTTAGGCAAGCTGAAAAGCTTTATCGCAATATATTAAAATATGTCAGCCCATTGGGGCTTTTGGCTGAAGAAATTGCGCCTCGAACTAAAGAGCAGTTGGGAAATTTTCCTCAAGCCTTTAGCCACATCGGTTTAATTAATAGCGCGCTATATATTGGATTGTCTAAAGGCAGAAAGGCTAAAGGCCCCAAACCATTGATGGGCAGATTACGCTTTAAAGATTTACTAACCGGATTTTTACAGCAACAAAGCTAGGTGTGGGTTAATGCCCGGCGTGCTATACTGAAAGTATGCCTAAAGCTAAAAAAACAATTCTAGTAGTTGATGACGATGAGCGTATCAGGTCTATGCTAAGTGATGTGCTTGACGGTGAAGGCTATGTGGTTAATACTGCCGACGGCGGAGCTAATGGGTTAAAGTTTGCTCTAGCTAATCATCCAGATTTAATTTTTTTAGATATCCAAATGCCGCAAATGGATGGTTTGGCAATGTTGACTAAGTTACGAGAAGACTCATGGGGATCTAAGGCAGATGTTATTATTTTAACTAACTTTGACGACAGGCCACGTTTAGCCAAAGCAATGCGTTTGGGCATTCGAGACTATTTGGTTAAGGCCAATTGGGAAATTTTTGACATCATTAAAAAAGTAAAAAAGCGATTGTAATTATTTTCAGTAAACTGTGGATGATAATTTTTTCGTTTTTTGGTATACTAATAGCACCTAAATAGTAAGCGATTGCCTATGCAAGCAGGAGGTAAGGTGGCCATTGCCATCATCGCCGGACTCGCGTTCGCTATTTTATTAGCTCTCGCAGTCACTGCCGGGTTTTTACAATAATATAGGCAAAACCCTAAATTTTTAGTTTAGGCGTTTTTGTTTACTTGCGGTAAATTTTATATTTGGCATATGACCCTAGACCCGCAAACAAAACTTTCAGCAAGCAATGTCATTGTGATAGTTTTTTCAATTTTATCTTTTTCAATTTTACTCGCCTTAAGCTTAAGTTTACCGGCCATACTCCGGAGTTAAATAAGAGCATATCGTTCGGTGTTAAGCTAAATGGACGCGCCCCAGCCGGCATGTCATTTTTTATGTTTTTTAATGCTTGGCAGTATATGATATTTTTTCTTGAATTCCATTGGCACAACATCGACTATCATATTACGTAGCATGGTAGTATCCTGCCGCACTCATTTATGGAGATGCATTTAAATAATATTTTGTAATAACTATGCCACGCGTCAAACCGCAAATATTAAGCGAGAGCGAAAGGTCAAAACTTTTAGGCGACCTTTGGAGTTTTGACTGGCTTAAGAAAAGATATCCGACTCAGTTTTTACTTTTTAATTTATTAGAAGCATCTAAATCGTCAGGGCGATAACGTAGAAAACGCTGAAGTTAAATATTATCATACTACGCTGTATGATAATATTTATAAGGAGATTGTTGGGTAGCTTAATTGGGACGTGAATGGGAAAAGCCCTTCTCGCACGAAGCTGTCAAGGGCCATGTGTCACCTCCTTGGGGTTGTTGTCTCGCGGCTCATTGATGGCACTGCAAAGAAGCATAAAAAATATTATTGCTAACGCAATGCCAGCGACTATCTGCAACGTGAGATGAGCGGCGTTTTTCAACCACGCCAAAAGTCTCATATAGTCACTTTTAGCCCGACTGGTGTGTCGGGCGCTATGGCTCTATCACAGACTTTGTGCCGGAGAATTTTGCCACCTTCTTGGCTGATTTGGTCTTCATGGCATTGTCCACACAGGGACTTGCCGCAGCCACAACATAGATATTGTGGCACATCGTGGCCTAGCCCGCCCGCGCACAGCGGACGGATCGTCTTTTTAACCATGTGTCCTCCTCGGCGCAGTAGCCTGTAATTATTCTACTGATATATTAGCATTTCGCAAGTTTGCGAGGCCGGGGAGTCTGTGGTATTATATTTTTGTTATAAATTCATATTCAATGGTCACTATTGTAGACGGCAAAGCAATAGCGCAAGACATTTTGGAAGATTTAAAAGGCAGGGTCCAAAAGCTCAAAGCCCAAAACAAACAACCGGCATTGGCGGTTGTTTTGGTTGGTGATGATAAGCCATCGCATACGTATGTGACAAAAAAGCAAGAATCCGCTAAAGATATTGGAATTGATTTTTTTCGCTTTGAGTTTCCGGCGTCTGTAAGCAAGGATGAACTTATTGCTGAAGTTGAAAAAATTCAAGCGGAAAAAAATTTAAGCGGTATGATCATTCAATTGCCCGTGCCCGAAGGGCTTTGGAACGATACGCGTGAGATTGTAAACCATATAAATTTAGACATTGACGTAGATTGTCTGTCGTATCCTGCGCTGGGCAAAGTGCTTATGGGGAAAAGTCCGTTCGTACCGCCAACGCCGGGCGCGATTATGCATATTTTGAAATATCATCAGGTATCACTAGACGGAAAAAATATTTGTTTAGTCGGCCGGGGCGATTTAATTGGTAAACCGCTTGCCGGTATGTTGTTGAACGAGAAAGTGGCGTTTTCGGTTCACGGCCGGTCAACCAAAAACTTAGCTGACTTTACTTTAGCCGCCGATATTATTATCACTGGAGTAGGAAAAAAGGACGTGGTGACTTCCGATATGGTATCAGAAGGTGCTATGATTATTGATGCTGGCGTGACGTTTGTGGATGGCAAAATGTACGGCGATGTTGATTTTGCAGGAGTGAAAGATAAAGCGAGTTTAATTACTCCAGTTCCGGGCGGAGTCGGGCCAATTACCGTGGCGAAATTATTAGAAAATACCGTTATAAGTTGTGAGCTTAGACTATGATTAAAAAAGATTGGCAGTCAGTTGTTATTTTAGGTGCCCAATGGGGGGATGAGGGAAAGGGCAAGGTAACCGATGTGTACGCCGCCAAGACTGACTATGTTGTGAGGTTTCAAGGCGGCAATAACGCCGGCCACACTATTGTGATTGGGGGAAATATTTTTAAATTGCATTTATTGCCCTCCGGCGTATTTCACCCACACAATAAAATTGTTATTGGTAACGGCGTAGTGATTGATCCGCGCGTGTTATTTAAAGAAATTGACGGCATGAAAAAAGTTGGCCGCAAAGTTAATTTAATGGTTGATGGCCGGGCTCATGTTATTTTTCCATTTCATGTGTCTCTTGACGGGCTAAGCGATGATTTTAAGGCCAAAAAAGCCCTGGCCGCCTTGTCGACTAAGCGAGGTATATCGCCAACTTACGCAGATAAATATGAGCGCATTGGTATTCGGGTGATTGATTTTGTCCACCCCAAAATATTTAAGGATCGTTTTAGCTTATTGTCTAAACTAAAGTCTCGCCAACTTAACCGAGTCTACGGCTCTCATGTTAAGCTGAATTACAGTAAAATCTACCGAGATTATTTGGCGTATGCCAAAAGGATGAAAAAATATGTGGTGGATGGTTCATTAGAACTTAACAAAGCCTTGGATCAAGGCAAGAAAGTTTTATTTGAAGGCGCGCAAGGTTCACAATTAGATATTGATCATGGAGTGTATCCTTATACCACTTCATCCAATACGACAGTTGGGGCTGTCTGTACGGGCGTTGGGGTTGGACCGGGCAGGATTGACCATGTGATTGGAGTGGTTAAAGCCTACTTATCGCGTGTTGGCGGCGGTCCTTTGCCAAGTGAACTAGTTAATGAGACTGGAGATTTGATTCGTGAGATTGGTAAAGAATACGGCGCAACGACCGGGCGACCTCGTCGCGTCGGTTGGCTTGATTTGGTTCAACTTCGCCAAGCCGTAAGAGTCAATGGTATGAATTCTTTTGCTTTAACCAAGGTTGATGTCTTGGATGATTTTAAAGAAGTAAAGGTTTGCGTGGCTTATCGTTATGGCAAGAAGTTAATTAAAGAAATGCCAGCTGATTTTTCAATTTATAGCCAATGCAAACCAGTGTATAAAAAATTTAAAGGCTGGAAAGGCAATTACAAAGAAGCAACAGAATACTCGAAATTGCCGGTAGAGATGAGGCGGTATATTGATTTTATATCCAAAGATTTAGGTATCCGCCCAGAATTAGTTTCCGTCGGACCGGAACGAGAAGAAACAATTATTATCTAAAATTATGAATAAAGACATTATCGCCCAAAATATTAGTAATGTTTTAACCGAGACAAATTTTTTTGAACTAGGCGAAAAAAAAATTGGCAAAGTTCATGATTCATATTTTACCGATGATCGTGTAATTTTAATTACGACAGATAGACAAAGCGCTTTTGACCGCGTGTTGGCGAGTATTCCATTTAAAGGCCAAGTCTTGAATTTAGTTAGTGCTTGGTGGTTTGAAAAAACCAAACACATTGTGCCAAATTTTATCCAATCAGTCCCGGACCCAAATGTTGTGGTTGGCCAAAAAACTGAAGTTTTTCCGGTTGAATTTGTGTCGCGTAGTTTTTTAACCGGCACTACCAGTACATCAATTTGGAAAAATTATGAAGCCGGGCAAAGAGAATTTGGCGGCATTACTTTACCTGATGGCCTCAAGAAAAACGCCGCCTTGCCTAAAACCATTATAACGCCGAGCACCAAATTTGAAGAACATGATCGCAATATTACGGTTGACGATATCATTAATGAAAAAATGATGACTCAAGAACAGTGGGATTATGTTTCAAGTAAGGCAATTGAAGTTTTCACTTATGCTCAAAAAATTGCCAAGAATCACGGTTTAATTTTAGTTGACACTAAGTATGAGTTCGGTAAATTACCAGACGGCACGATATTGCTAATTGATGAAATTAACACGCCCGACTCTTCCCGATATTGGTTGGCCGGAAGCTATGAAGATAGAATTGCTCAAGGCGAAGAACCAGAAAATATTGATAAGGAATTTTTACGGTTATGGTACGCTGATAATTGTGATCCATATAAAGATAAAAATCTGCCCAAAGCGCCAGATGAGTTGGTGATTGAGTTGTCCTCACGTTATATCCAATTATATGAAATGATTACCGGAGAAAAATTTCCGTTAAATACCGAGCCAGTTGTGGAGCGAATTTTTAATAATTTACAAAAGAGTGGTTTTTTAGTACAATAGACACTCCTATGAAAGTAATTATTTTAATGGGCAGCGATTCAGACCGCCCGTGGTGCGACACAATTGAAGCGGCACTCAAAGAATGGGATATTCCCGCCGAGCAAGTAGTGGGTTCGGCCCACAAGGTGCCGGAAAAAGTTTTAGATTTAATCAACCAAACTAATCAAGAGGATGACATTGTTTTCGTAACTGTCGCCGGCCGTTCCAACGCACTTTCGGGCGTAGTGGCGGCAAATTCAGTGCATCCTGTACTGGCTTGTCCGCCTTTTAAAGATAAAAGTGATTTATTGGTTAATATACACTCTACTATGCAAATGCCTTCTGAAACGCCAGTCCTAACTGTGTTAGACCCGAATAATGTCGCCGGATCAGCGGCTAGAATCTTTGGAGTATCTGATAAAAATGTAAAACAAAAAGTAAAAGACCGCATTAAATCAATTAAAGATAAATTTTAGACCTTAAGCCATGCTTGGGGCCATTTCTCCACTCGACGGCCGATACGCGCAAGCGGTGAAGGAGCTTTCACCGATTTTTAGCGAAGCTGGATTAATGCGCTACCGCGTCATGGTGGAAATTGAATATTTAATTGCCTTAGGGCAAGAAGCTGGAGTCCCGGAAGTGGCTCCTTTTTCAGTTACTCAAATTAAAAAACTGCGCCAGCTGTATTTAAATTTTAATCAAACTCACGCTAAAAAAGTTAAACAAATCGAGAAGCGAACTAATCATGACGTCAAGGCGATTGAATATTATCTGAAAGAGAATTTAAACCGGGCGGAGTTTAAATCAGGCGCAACTTTTGTGCATTTTGGCTTGACCTCCGAAGATGTCAATAATTTGGCATATTCTAAAATGTTACAAGATGGAGTGGTGGAATATTTAAAGTCTGTAAAAAAAGTAAACAGCCATATTAAATCTTTGGCCAACAGTTTTAAAAATATTTCACTGCTGTCGTTAACTCATGGGCAGCCAGCAAGCCCAACTACGGTCGGTAAGGAGCTGGCTGTTTTTGTTTTGCGCCTAAACGATGCAGTTGCTAATATTGAGTCAATAAAATTGAGCGGAAAATTTGCCGGCGCAACTGGCAATTGGAATGCGCATATGGCTGCCTATCCTAAGGTAGATTGGTTAAAGTTTAGTCAAAAGTTTGTCGAGTCTTTGGGCTTAAAGTTTAATCCACTGACTACCCAAATTGAACCTCACGATAATGCGGCGAGAATGTATCAGGCAATAAGTTTAGCCAATACCATATTGAGAGATTTAGATCAGGATATTTGGTTTTACATTAGCCGCGGCATTTTTAAGTTAAAAAAGAAAACCTCAGAAGTCGGTTCTTCCACTATGCCGCATAAGGTTAATCCGATTGATTTTGAAAATAGCGAAGGTAATGCCGCGCTGGCCAATTCAATTTTATTGGGCATGGCCGTAAAGTTGCCGGTTTCTCGCTTGCAACGGGATTTATCAGACAGCACAACTTTGAGAAATCAAGGTATTGGCGTTGGCTATTCACTGTTGGCTTGTAAAAACACTTTAAAGGGACTACATAAATTAGATATTGACCGCCGCGCCTGTAAAGAGGAATTAGAAAACCATTATGAAGTTTTAGGGGAGGTCGTTCAAACAGTGATGAAAAAGTATGGCCATATTGACGCTTATGAACAGATAAAGAAAAAAACCAGGGGCCGCCAGCTTACCAAAGCATTGTATTTGGCGTTAGTTAAGAGTTTAGATATCCCTAAGGCCGAAAAGCAAAGATTATTGAAATTGACTCCAGCCAATTATATCGGCCTTGCAGCTAAATTGGTTGATAAGCTATAAATATGTGCGGCATAGTTGGTGTTAAAACTAACAACGGGGCCGTGGCCGAGATTTATGAAAGCCTTGTGGCAATGCAAAATCGTGGCCAAGATAGCGCCGGTATCGTAACTTTTGATAAGCGTTTTCATTTAAAAAAAGGTTTGGGGTTAGTCCGAGAAGTTTTTCGCCAAGAAAATATTGACCGCCTGAAAGGTAGTTTTGGCATCGGTCAGGTTCGTTATGCTACTATGGGCAGTGTCACCAACGAAGAAATCCAGCCGTTTACGACCTACTCGCCCTACGGCATAGCTTTGACTTTTAACGGCACCATTTACAATTCAGATAAATTAAAAAAAGAGTTAAGTGATAAAGATTATCGTCATGTTAACACTGATAATGACGGTGAAGTTTTACTGAATTTATTTGCCGTGGGCTTAGAAAGAAATAATGGCGGAGATTTTTTTGAGGGTGTTTGCAAGGCGGTGCAATATGTGTATGAGCGCGCTCGCGGAGGATATTCGGTAGTAGCGGCAATCGCCGGTAAGGGAATTATCGCTTTTCGTGATCCGCATGGTATCCGGCCGCTAGTTTGGGGCGTGCGAGAAAGCACTTTTCAGCCGGAGCATATTTTTGCATCGGAAAATACTATGTTTGAAATCTTAAATTATAAATTTCAAAGAGATGTTGAGCACGGCGAAGTAGTTTTTGTTGACCTGCAGGGCAAAGTTTTTTCAAAAATTATTGATCAAAAGGAATTTCGGCCCTGCATATTTGAATATGTTTATTTTGCTCGGGTTGATGCCTTATTAAATGGTGTTAGTGTTTATCGCTCACGGCTTAGAATGGGACAAAATTTAGCCGCTAAAATTAAACGTGATTACCCGAACTTAGAAATTGATGTGGTAATTCCCGCGCCGCAATGCGCCACCACCGCCGGACTCGCTTGCGCTCATGAGCTTGGCGTACGATACACTGAAGGCATAGTCAAAAATCAAATGGTTGGGAGAACCTTTATTATGCCGGGACAAAAGATTAGACAAAAAGCCAATAAATATAAATTGTCAGTGATTGACTTTGAAGTTAAAGATAAAAATGTATTGGTGGTTGACGATAGTATCGTCAGGGGGACGGTGTCACGCCATATTATTCAACTGATGAGAAAGCACGGCGCAAAAAAAGTTTATTTTGCTTCTACCGCGCCGCCGCTACGCTATCCTGATTTATACGGCATAGACTTGCCCACCAGGGAAGAATATATTGCCTACAATAAAAGCATTGATGAAATAAGGCAGAGCCTGGGCGCGGATGAATTAATTTACCAAGACCTTGATGATTTAATTGAGGCGGTGACCAGGCGCGGTGACTTAAAGTTTAAGCGTCCGCATGCGGCTTATTTTAACGGTGATTACCCAACCGAAGGCGTAACCGAAGAAGTATTATTAGAAATTGAACGGCAGCGTAAAGCTCAAAAAGCAAACTTGGAGGGGGAAGGAGCTCAATTGATATGACCAAGGTGTTGGTTGTTGGCAGTGGCGCGCGGGAACACGCCATCGCTTGGCTATTAAAATCAAGTCAAACTGAAGTCGAGTTAGTATGTTTTGCGTCCAACCACAACCCTGGCTTGGTGGAATTAACAACTGATTTAAAATTAGGTCAAATGGATGACGTTTTGGCGGTAACAGATTTTGCCAAGCAACACCAAGTTGATTTTGCTGTTATCGGTCCAGAGCTTCCATTGAGTGTCGGCGTTGTGGAAGCTTTAGCTGAAAGTGGTATTCCAGCCGTCGGTCCAACGCAAGCTTTAGCCCAAATAGAGAGCAGTAAGTCATTTACCCGCGACTTACTTTCTGAATTTGAAATTGAGGCTAATCCTAAATATAAAGAATTTACAGAATTCAGCGAAGTTGAAGCTTGGGTTAAAGACAACGCTGCTTCAGGTTTTGTGATTAAGCCAGACGGTTTAACCGGCGGTAAGGGAGTAAAAGTGCAAGGCGATCATTTTGATACTTTAGAAGAGGGTTTAAAAATCGTTAAAAATGTTATTGATAGCGAAGGCAAAGTTGTGGTGGAAGAAAAATTAGTCGGTCAAGAGTTTAGCTTGATGAGTTTTTCAGACGGGGAGAATTTATTGCATATGCCACCGGTGCAAGACCATAAACGAGCTTTTGACGGCGACAAAGGTCCCAATACCGGCGGTATGGGATCTTATTCTTATCCAAATAATCTTCCTTTTTTAAGCGACGATGATATTTTGCAGGCGCAAAAGATAAATGGACAAGTGGTGTCGGCTTTAAAAAAGAAATTGGGCGAGGCCTATAAGGGGATTTTATATGGCAACTACATTGCGGTTAAGGATGGCTTGCGTCTAATTGAGTACAACGCTCGGCTGGGCGATCCAGAAGCGATGAACGCTTTGAGCTTGATTGAGGGTGATTTCGTAAAATTGTGCCAAGATATAATAAATGGCAGCTTAGATAAGTCTGATATTAATTTTAAGGCTGAAGCCACGGTGTGTAAGTATATTGTTCCAAAAGGCTATCCCGATAATCCAGTTAAAAATGAAAAGATTGACGTTAGTGAAGTTGATCAGTCAAAAGTGAAATTGTTTTACGCGGCGGTTGACGCGCGTGAAGATGGCTTATACCTTACCGGTTCACGGGCGATTGGCGTTGTCGCCACCGCCAATACGGTTAGCGAAGCGGAAAAAATTGTTGAATCCGAAATTAAGAAAATTACGGGACCGGTTTTTCACCGGCAAGATATCGGCACTAAAAAATTAATTGATAAGCGCATTAACATAATGAAGGAGATCAGGGGATAATATGGGTAAAAAAATAAACTTAGCTGTTTTTGCTTCAACCAAAGGCACTGATTTGCAAGGTGTGATAGATTCTATTAGACTTGGGGAATTGGATTTCGTTGATTTAAAATTTGTATTGTCTGATAAAAAGAATGCGTATGCGTTGACGCGAGCACGTGAAGCCGGGTATAAAACAGTTTTTGTTGATCCGAAAGGTAAATCTCGCGAAGAGTTTGACAGGGAATGCCTAGCTATTTGCCAAGCGCATGAAATTGATTTAATTTTACTGATTGGCTATATGCGACTATTGAGCGAGCCGTTTGTCAGAGCCTATAAAAACAGGATCATGAACATTCATCCGTCGTTATTACCAAAATACCCTGGCATGGATTTGGATGTGCATCAAGCAGTGTTATCGGCAGGCGAAACTGAAACCGGCTGCACCTTGCATTTTATTGATGAAGGAGTCGACACCGGTCCAATTATTTTACAACAAAAGGTTGCCGTAGCTAAAGATGAAACGGTTGAGTCACTCAAGGCAAAGGTACAAGCCAAAGAGCAGGAAGTAATTTTAGCAGGGTTAAAAATGTTTGCTGAAGATAAAATAAAAGTTTAATTATATAAATATATGTCATTTCGACCGAAGCCGCGTTTGGCGTGGCGCAGTGGAGAAATCTCACCGGTGAGTACTCGCTGAGATCCCTCGACTCCGCTCGGGATGACTAATAACCTATGCCTAAAGTTTTAATTAGCGTATTTGATAAAACGGGAATTGAAGATTTTGCCAAAGGATTGGTTGCTTTAGGATGGGAAGTAATTTCTACAGGTGGAACATTAAAAGCATTGCAAGAGGCCGGGGTAAATGCTGTATCCATTAGTGAAGTGACAAATTTTCCGGAAATTATGGATGGACGGGTTAAAACTTTGCATCCCAATGTGCACGCCGGACTTTTGGCAGACCGTGATGTGTCTGAGCATATGCAAACTTTGAAAGAACAAAAGATTGAACCAATCGACATGGTGGTGGTGAATTTATATCCCTTTCAAGAAGTGGTGAGTAAGCCCGAGGTTTTAGAGGAAGATGCAATAGAAAATATAGACATCGGCGGGCCGACAATGCTGCGCTCGGCGGCAAAAAACCATAAGCATGTTGTGGTCGTCACAGATCCTGATGATTATGACCAAATTCTTGAGCAATTAAAGAATGGAGGGGTGAGCCAAGAGACAAAACGCATTTTAATGACAAAAGTTTTTCAAACTACGGCTGAATATGACACGGCGATTGCTAAATATTTTGGGAATTCAGATGATCTTACATTAAATTTCAAAAAACTTTATAACCTTCGGTACGGTGAAAACCCTCACCAAAAAGCAGCGTTTTTTAAAGACCCTGCGGTGCTCGAAACTTCAATTGCCAAAGCGGAAATTTTACACGGCAAGCAATTGTCTTATAACAACATTGTGGATGCCGACGGCGCTTTAAACTTGATTAAAGAATTTGACGAACCGGCAGCGGCAGTCATTAAACACACTAATCCGGCCGGATGCGCGATTGCCAAAAACATCAATGAAGCGTACCGCAAAGCGTTTCAAGCCGACTCTAAATCCGCCTTTGGAGGCATCGCGGTAATGAACCGTCCTTGCACCAAAGAAATTGCCGAAATGATTAACGATGTATTTATGGAAGTTGTTTTAGCGCCAGATTTTGAACCGAGCGCTTTGGAAACATTAAAACAGAAAAAAAATATCCGTTTAATTAAATTAGGCAAAATTGAGAAAGTTAAAACCTTGAAGGACTACCGTAAAGTGGTCGGCGGGATTTTAGAGCAAGATATTGATCGCGCACAAATCAATAAAGATACGCTTAAGGTAGTGAGTCAAAAACAGCCAAACAAGAAAGAATTGAAACAGGCAATATTTGCTTGGAAAGTAGCTAAGCACGTAAAGTCAAATGCCATTGTTTTAGTTAAAGGAGATGTTACGGTTGGGGTCGGTGCCGGGCAAATGTCTCGCGTTGACGCCGTTGAGATGGCCGTTAAAAAAGCTGGCGCTAAAGTAGACGGCTGCGTAGTTGCTTCAGATGCTTTTTTTCCATTTCGTGATAGCATTGATGAATTGGCCAAAGCGGGGATTACCTGTATTATTCAACCAGGTGGCTCGATAAAAGACGAAGAAGTAATTGCGGCGGCCAATGAGCGGGGCATGAGCATGATTTTTACTGGCCAAAGAGCATTTAAACATTAAGTTTCGTCATGTTATTATACCAGCATGGAGATAAAATTAGTTAATCAGTTTATTAGCCGAAAAGAGATCGTCCGATTAGCTGACGATCAATTTGGTGATATGGTCAAAGCCGTTGTAGACATAAATAGGAAAGTAATGGCGGTGGGCGGAGAATTGCACGCAGATGCAGAAGCACTTCTTTTAGAAAATGGATCAGCCCAAACGGATGTGTGGGGCATAAACCTATATCCTGACCGTACAACGAGTGATTGGATAGAATTCACTTCCCTCATTAATATAAGGCCGTCGCAAGGTAATCGGTCGACTGGTGTTCAAGATGCCGAGGTTCAGAAAAAGATTATAGCGGTTGTTAACGCTTTATTGACTAATTAATTATGCCAGTCCATAAATCTTTAGCCAGCAGCCGTTGGCACCACATGCCGTTAAGTGAACAGCTGGGGAATATCGGCAGTGAATTCCAGCGCGTTTTGCAGTGGCGAGGGAGAGACGACGAGCATTTTGCTAAGGCTTCTGCACGCTTGTTTGAGTTAATTGATTTAACCTTGGCAGATAAGCGTTGGCACGGACGATTAAAAGAACTTGTCCGGATGCGAGAATTAGTTGGTGATATTAGTTCGGGAAGCGCGTATTATGCCAATAGCGAACAGGTTTTGTCTGATTATTTTTTACATTTCGCATTACGGGCCCGTGCCCAGCACTAAATGAGCAGTATGATTTTTACTGGCCAAAGAGCATTTAAACATTAATATGAGTGGAAAAAAGAAATTAACCTATGCGGCGGCTGGGGTAGACGTGGATGTTTACGAAGAAGCCAAAGACGAATTTGCCAAAATTATTGCCGCAAGCAACGCCAAATCACCGTTTGCCGATTGCGTGGTCGCAGGGCTTGGCACCTTTGGTTCAATTTTTGACACAAAAAAAGCCGCGGCCAAACTTGGCTTTAGTAATTACGCAGATGTTGAAAGCGTAGATAGCGTCGGTACAAAAATTTCTGTCGCCGTGGCGATGGACCGTTATGACACGATTGGTCTTGATATGTTGGGGCACAGCTGTAATGATATTTTGGTACAAGGCGCAATTCCGCTTGTGTTTGGAGATTACCTAGCTTTTAGCAAGTTTGATAAGCGGATGGTAATTGATGTGATTAAAGGAGTGGCCCAGGGTTGTGA
>PEZZ01000020.1 GCA_002773845.1 Candidatus Buchananbacteria bacterium CG10_big_fil_rev_8_21_14_0_10_42_9 | reverse complement strand
ATTGGAAAACTTTTTCAGCCCCAAAAAAGTTAACAATATTACTGAATCGTTAGCTGACCACTTGTTTACCGATTTAGAAATATGGGAGATGATGAGACTGTATGAGCTGGGCAAAGATATTGATTTGAGTAACGTTAATCTTTACGTTTTAGACAATAGTCCAGAAGGTTTATTAGTTGAAGATACTGGCGAAGATGGTGCTTTTTTGCTTCGCCCCAAAGCTGGAAATTATTCACAGCTGCAACTAGTTGCTCAAAGCATTTTCAACGTCGATACAATTGAGCTAGACACCGAACTTAAAATTGAAGTTGCCGAAAAGCCTGGCAAAGAGCAAGAGCCGGAGATTGAAATGATAGACTATAAAAAAGAATTTAAAATTGAAATTCAAAACGGTACTTTTATCGGCGGACTGGCCGGGCGAACCCAAAACCGCTTAGAAAGTCTCGGATATCAAGTGCTCACCATCGGCAATGCAGATGAGCAAAACTATCTCACTTCCGTCATTTACGACTTAAGCCCGGACATTGAGAAGGGTGATGAATTGGAAAACTTAGCCCAAGAATTAGGCGCGGAAGTTATAACCAACGTGCCGGCTAAATTCACTTCGGCCTCCGCCGCCACTGCCGCCACCGACGTTCTCATAATCTTAGGCACGGACCAGCAGTAAATCTCCCGATTGTCATCCTGCCTGCCAGTCCTCTGGCGGGAGGCGCCCCGAGTGTAGTCCAGGGACGACGTGAGGATCTTAGGACCTGCCAGCGCTCCGTCGGCCATAGCCTTTGGCGGAGTACGTCCAGACGGCAGGGATTGCCCGCTTCGCCGATCAAACTCGACTTCGCTCGCAATGACATCCTTTTGTGCTACAATAAGGGCATGGCAAAAAAGCTCAAGTCAGTTGTCATTATTGGCCGAATCAACGTTGGCAAGTCTACTTTATTTAATCGCTTGACTGAATCGCATCAAGCGATTGTTTCTGATACCCCCGGCACCACCCGTGACCGCAACCGCGGGAAAGTTTTATGGCGCGGACGAGAAATCGAATTAATTGACACGGGCGGATTAGATATTGAGGGGTTAAAACAAAGCATTAGCCGATTAGCCGCTTCTAAGCGCCGGCTCAAAAAATTAAAAGGCGGCTCCATTGACGCCGATATCGTCAGGCAAACTCAACGCGCCATTAAAGGAGCCGATCTTATTTTGTTTGTAGTTGATAGCAAAACTGGCATCATGCCGACTGACAAAGATTTAGCCGCGGTTATCCGAAAACTGAATAAACCGACACTGCTAACCGTCAATAAAGTTGACCGCCCAAAACACCTCGCCAACGCCTACGAATTTCTAAAGCTCGGCTTTGGGGAAGTATATCCAATTTCAGCTGCCAGTGGTTCGGGCACTGGTGATTTATTGGATGCGATCTATAAAAAATTGCGGTTTAAAAAATTAACCAGCGCAAACCCAGCTACTCAAGGTGTGAAAGACGAGATTAATGTCGCCATTATCGGCAAACCGAATGTTGGTAAATCATCACTTATAAACGCCATTCTTGGAGAAGAACGCTCCATTGTAAGCGCTAAACCACTTACTACGCGAGACCCTCAAGATGAAGTCATAACCTATAAAAATCACACTCTGCGTTTTATTGATACAGCCGGTCTTCGCAAACAAGCAAAAGTTGAAGCAGGCTTAGAAAAACAGTCCACGGCAAAAGCTTTGGATGCGCTCAAGCGCAGCGACGTAGTTCTTTTTGTGACAGATATTTCCGAACCGCTTGGATCGCAAGACGCCCATTTAGCCGGCATGATAGTTGAAAGCCATGCCAGCGTGATTGCTATTTTAAACAAATGGGATAAAATAGAGGATAAGAGTACTAAAGCCTGGGCATTAACATTCGACCGGCGTTTTCCTTTTTTTACCTGGGTGCCGAAACTTTTTGTTTCCGCCAAAACAAAATCAAAAGTCAATCAAATTTTGGATTTAGTATTAGATGTATCGGCTAATAGAAAAACCAAAATCGGTGCCAACGAATTAGAGCGCTTTTTAAAAAGTATGGTCCGCCGCCACTCGCCAGCCAGCGCCAACCAATACCGAATCTTTTTAAGGCACCTACGACAAATTAATGATAACCCGCCAGTGTTTGAATTAGAAATTAACCAAAAAGCCAAAGTTCAAGAACACTATTTAAACTTTCTAAAAAATCAACTACGGGAAAAATATGGGTTTAAAGGAGCTCCTTTGGGGATCAAAGTCGTCAATCGATAGTGTCATCGCGGGACTAGGCAACCCTGGACCAAAATATCAAGCCACACGCCATAATATCGGTTTTGTGGTAATTGATAATTTACGCGAGCAGCTAAATTTCCCTGATTGGCAATTTAACAAAAAATTCAAATCGGAAATTTCTCAAGGCACTGTTGCGGACAAGAAGATACTTTTAGCTAAACCACAAACCTTTATGAATAAATCCGGGGAAGCAATTCGTGCCATTCTTAACTTTTATAAACTAAACGCCAATCAGCTGAATCTAATCCATGACGACAAAGACTTAAACTTCGGCAAAATCAAACTCTCCGCCACTTCCGGTTCAGCTGGGCACAACGGCGTACAAAATATAATTGACCAGCTAAAAACCAAAAACTTTACCCGCGTGCGCATTGGCGTAGCCAACGAAAAACTTGCTAAAATACCAACAGATGATTTTGTCTTACAAAAGTTCACACCAGAAGAACAAAAACAACTCCCACAAATTATTCAAACCGCTCTCAAATCCTTAAACTAAAAAGAGCCCCGTTGCCGAGGCTCTTTCTTAAATTTTGTATTAGCTGGAGATTGTATAAGCAAAGCTATCTTTCAAACCATCGACCTGGTACCCGTTAAACCATATCGGCGCTGAGGTTGCCGCTTCTGTCCCGACAACATTAATATGATCATCTGACCATACAAAATTGGCGTTTCCGGTCCAAGAACTAGCTGTAGCGCCAGTGGGTAATGATATTGTGCTGGCTACATCATCAAGCAAACGAGTAGAAATGGTATCGGCGGCACCAACCGAGGACAATGTGGCATGCAAATAGAACCTCTCAGTTGATCCTGGTAAAACTACTAGTCCTTCGTCCCTATCACCTTCTGAGTAATTTGGATCATTGAAAGTAAAGGAAACTTTATTATCACTTCCTAACTGGCGGTCAAAATCAGATACTTTAGCTGAAACTCCATCTTGTCTCAAATATAGGTCAGATAAAGCAACACCGATTGGATTAATATCAAAAGTAAATCTATCTAGCAGAACAGATCTACCTTGCGATGAATCGGCCGTGACTTCAAATGCGAATATTCTAATATCGCCATTAAATAAGCTTGAGGCCGAACCCAAGCGGTTGCTTGAAGTAGGCAAAGTAATGATCGGCTTAGAACTATGCAAAAGCTGAGCATTGCTTGTAACTACGGCATTACTCCTGGCTTCTGTTGCCGTATTAGCACCGACGCCCACGAAATCAGTCGCCGCTATCTTAAACGAAGCGTTTGGGGTGCCTGGATTATCGGTGCCCTGCGTCGTAATTTGACTAGTATTAATTTTTACTGTCAAAACCACGCTGCCGTCTTTAGGTACTTTGACATAATTTGGATCAGACGGATTGGATGAAAAAGTAAAACTAGCCACGTTTGTGGAAGTGATATTAGATTCCCCGACCTTGCTTGCCCCATTATATAACGCTACGTTACTAACATCTTTATAATCCCCGTCCATGGTACCGACTAAATCACCTGGAACAACCGACACGTTTAAGCTCTTTAATACGATGTCATCGCTTTTAGCACTTAACCTAATCGTATTGACCGTAATCCCGGTAGTGCCGGACAGTAAAATCCCTTCTTCTGGAGTATTGCTGGCCTCAGCAGTGAGTTCAGACGCTCGAACAACTAATCTGCTACGCTCTAATAGCATATATAAAACATCAGTATCTTGATTACCTTCGCTGTCTGTAGCGCGGGCTCCTAATAAATACCCCCCTGAAGGCAACTCTTCGACTTTATATGCAAATTCACAATAATTTCCTCTACACCCAGCCACTCTAACCCAATTGCCGCCACCGGTTTCATATCTAGCAAAAATTTCCACCACATTATCACCAACTCCACCAGTTGCACTGGCTTGGATGAGGGCTGTCCCTTGTGACTCCAATGATCCGGAACCTACTTCGGGGCTAATCAAAGTTACGGTTGGACCACTAGGATCAACTGATTCAACAGCAATGAATTCACCCAAGTCTTTGATATTCCTTCCCTTGCTAGCGGCGCTAGCGCCTTCAAGCTCTCCGCTCCGATTTGCCACCGCAAAGGCGGTTATCGCTGAACCAACTAATAAGCCAAACAACAACCATAAATGCCAACTGCGAATATGAGATTTTCCAACCAAAGCATATTCATCTTTCATGGCTGAAAGAGCCGCTTGAGTGGCATCTATTTTGTTTTGATTTACCTGCTTCTTCGATTGTGGCTTAAGTGCTTGTGGCATAGGTTTTTATTTTAATAATGATAATGATTTTAAGACATCATACCGGCTGACTATGCCGGCTAATTTATTATTTTTTTCAACCACTGGTATCGGGTTGACTTTATGATGATCTTGAAAAGCCTTAACAACGTCTTGGAAGCTAGTATTGACGCTTAATGTTAGCGGCTTTGGATTCATTACTTTTTCTGCGGTCAAAGACACAATTTGAGCAACTTCCTTTTTAAAACGTGATTTGTCTTTTTTATAAACGGCTAAATTTTTTAAAATTGTCTGAAAAGTAGGCAGATGTATGCCTGTTTCTTTGCTAATTAAATCATATTCAGTAATGACTCCTAATAGTTTATTATTTTCATCTACTACAGGTACGCCATTGAAATTATGATCAATAATTATTTTTGCCACATCTAAAATGGGATCACCTGGTGATACTGTTATCACCTTGCTCGTCATTATATCTTTAACTGTATGTTTTTTTAACACTTCAATCATTATAACTAAAATTCAGCTATAATCGAAATTACTTATCAACATTACTCAAAACAAAAATCCCGCCGCAGCGGGAACCCTTCAACTTACTGCCAACCAGCGCAAGGCGGCAAATTACAAGAATTCGTCACCTTGTCCTCAGTGTCACTTTCAGAAAGGAGGGGTTCTGTCGGTGACTCTGGCTAGCAGAAAACTGAAGACCAACCAAAATTAGGTTGATAAAGCACAATATCATAGCTAGACAAGTTTGTCAACCCTTGCTATACTACAACTGATCACACACACGGCGCAACGTAGTGTGTGATTTTTTATAAGTAAAATTAGCTAAATGAAAGATAACGAACTGCAATATTGGCTTGGCTTTAATGCTCTTTGGTCGGTTGGGCCGACTCGATTCAAAGCATTGTTCAACTATTTCCCGACGCTTGAAACAGCCTGGAACGCAAATCTAAGCCAACTTAGGCAAGCCGGATTTTCAGACAAAGTAGCCGCCAAAATAGTTAGCGAAAGAAAAAACGTAAACCCGGCCGAACTTTTGGAAAACTTAAAAAAAGATGAACTGAATGTTTTAACCCAAAAAAATCCTGAATTTCCTTCATTGTTGCAAGGCATCTATGACCCACCGATGCTACTCTATTACAAAGGCAAGCTTGAGTGCGTGTCAAAGCTCTGTCTAGCGGTAGTTGGTCCGCGCAAAGCCAGCAATTATGGCAAAAACATAACCCAGGAACTGATCAAAGATTTAGCACCCTATAACATAACTATCGTTTCAGGTTTGGCCTTAGGCATTGACGCTATCGCCCACCAAGCCGCGCTGGATACTAATTTAGCCACAATCGCCGTATTGGGTTCAGGATTAAACAAAATTTTTCCGATACATAACCAAGGCATCGCTCAAGATATAATAAATAGTGGCGGTTTAATCTTATCTGAATTTGAACCTGAAATGCACGCCAATAAACAAACCTTCCCAATTCGCAACCGCATTATCTCAGGGCTTTGCAGCGCCACATTAATAGTTGAGGCGGGGGCTAAGTCAGGTGCTTTAGTCACTGCCGAATGCGCGCTTGACCAAGGCCGGGAAGTTTTAAGTGTACCTGGCAATATTACAAGCCTACAAAGCCACGGCACTAATAAATTAATTAAAGATGGCGCGACAATTGTGACCAATGCAAACGACATACTAAACGCTCTAAATTTGACAGAAAATAAAATATCGAGTACTAATATACCCATTGCTTTTTCAAGTGAGAGCGAAAAACAAATTTACGAACTGTTGATTCAGCAGGGCATGACAGTTGACACCATTATAGATACTACTAAATTAGATCCAGCTGTCGTTCATGCCACCATTTCCACATTGGAATTAAAAGGCTATACGTCAAACCATGAGTAAACTAGTCATCGTTGAAAGCCCCACCAAGGTTAAAACGATTAGCAAATTTTTATCCAAGGATTACAAAGTCGCCTCGTCCAAAGGTCACATTCGCGATTTGCCTAAAAGTAAATTAGGCGTGGATGTTGAGCATAATTTTGAGCCGCACTATGTTATTCCGGACAAGGCCAAAAAAACGATTGAAGAGTTAAAAAAGTTAGCCAAAAAAGCTGACAATATTTTATTTGCCACAGACGAAGACCGCGAAGGTGAAGCGATTTCTTGGCATTTAGCCCACATTTTAAAAATTGATCCGAAAAAGGCGCAGCGCATTGTTTTTCATGAAATTACTAAAGACGCAATCTTGGAAGCCTTGGAAAACCCGCGCGGATTAGACCAACGCCTAGTTGATGCTCAACAGGCTCGCCGCGTGCTTGACCGCCTAGTCGGCTACAAACTTTCACCGCTCCTTTGGAAAAAAATCGCCCGCGGTTTATCGGCTGGCCGGGTACAGTCAGTCGCGGTTAGATTAATCGTTGAACGAGAACGCGAAATAGAAGCTTTCAAGCCACAAGAGTATTGGACAATTGAAAGCCTGGCTAAAATTAAAGATGATCCGGAAGATTTTAAAATTAAACTGCACAAACGAGATGGCAAAGTGCTTGAAAAACTAGCAATTAAAACTGAAGCCGACGCCAAAAAGATTGTGGATGAGGTAACTGGAAAAAAATTCACCATTACTGACATCACCAAAAAAGAAGGCGTCCGCAAGCCACTTGCTCCTTTTACGACCTCTACCATGCAACAGGAATCTCACCGCCGTTTAAGCATGTCGGCGCGTGACACTATGCGCGTAGCCCAACAATTATATGAAGGCGTAAATTTAGGACCAGAAGGTAATACTGGTTTGATTACCTATATGAGAACCGATTCAGTTAATTTAGCAGATAAATTTTTAAATGATGCCGCCGCGCATATTAAAAGCTCATACGGCGATGACTATTACGAAAAGCGAGCTTACAAAAGTAAATCTAAAAACGCCCAAGAAGCTCATGAGGCGGTCCGTCCAACTGAAGCTGCGCGCACGCCAAATTCAATCAAGCAATATTTGGATCCTAAGCAATTCAAGCTATACCAGCTTATTTGGCAGCGGGCGGTAGCTTCGCAAATGGCCAATGCCAAAAGTGATAACACCACCGTTGAAATCACGCCAGAAAACACGCCTTACACCTTTACGGTCAAAGGTTCAATTCTAACCTTTAAAGGATTTTTAGAAGTTTACCCAACTAACACTAAAGACGAAATTTTACCGCCGCTAGAAAAGGGACAAGAAATTGAAATTTTGAAACTAGAAAGCTTGCAGCATTTTACCGAACCGCCGGCTCGCTACAGTGAGGCCACGTTGATTAAAGCGCTGGAAGAAAATGGAATCGGGCGACCATCAACTTACGCCCCGACAATTTCAACAATTATTACGCGAGGTTATGTAACGAAAAACCAAGATAAAAAATTAGAGCCGTCAGATGTGGCTAAGCTAGTCAACGATGTTTTAGTTGAACATTTCCCTGAAATCGTAGACTACCAATTTACTGCCAACCTAGAAGACGACTTAGACGAAATTGCCTTAGGTCATAAACAATGGGTACCAACCATTACGGCGTTCTATAATAAATTTAATGAAAATCTTATGCAAAAAGAAGAGGAGTTAGATAAGAAAAAACTGACCGAAGAAAAAAGTGAAGAGAAGTGCGAGAAGTGTGGCAGTGATATGGTCATTAAAATGGGGCGCTTTGGCAAGTTTTTGGCATGCACTAATTATCCGGAGTGTAAGAATACGAAAAACTTGGGCAGCAACGGCGAACCCGAAGAGCAAAAAGTCAGTGACGAAAAATGTGAAAAATGCGATAATCCAATGGCGGTAAAAACCGGGCGCTTTGGCAAGTTTTTGGCATGCACTAATTATCCGGAGTGTAAAAATACCAAACCGATTGTAAAATCCACCGGCGTGAAATGCCCTAAATGCGGCAAAGGTGAAATCGTTGAAAAAAAATCCCGGCGCGGCAAAACCTTTTTTGCCTGCGACCAATATCCAAATTGCGAAAATAGTTATTGGAGTAAACCAACCGGCGAAAAATGCCCAGACTCCGGTGATCTGCTCGTCTTTGGCCCAAAAGGCACGGCTAAATGCAGCGACAAAGAATGTAAATATACCGCTGAAATCAAAGAAGCCGCGAAATAAGTTTAATTCATCACGGTGTGTTTAATCGCGTCTAAGCCAAAAAATTTACCCCGAGTGTAATCAGTGATAAACTTCTTGATATCACTATCGCGAAGCTTTGATTTTCCCATTTTTTCACCTCTGTAAAAGTAAACCACTTAACTTCCTGAATATCTCCCGCCAGTTTAGCTTGCGGACCATTAATATTGCCAACAAAAATTAATTTTATGGCGTGCGGCAATATTAACCCGTCTTTGCTCTTTTTTTGTCTATGCTTTTTAACTAAAGAATAAACTCCAAAAAGTGCCGTTGGCGTAAAAGTATATCCTGTCTCCTCTTTGACTTCGCGCTTAACAGCGCTAATTGGATTTTCGCCCACATCAATCCAGCCGGCCGGCTGATTCCATTGGCCGTGACTATGATGATTTGGCCGGTTTTCTTTGACCAACAAAATTTTACCGTCCTTGACTATGCAGGCACCGACCACGCCAAAACTTTGTGTAAATACTCATTTCATGACCCTACTTTACAATATTCAAGCCACAATAACAATGACGGCCAATAATAACATCATGCTTTTTGACTTTTATTAGCGTTCGGAGTAATAATTATAGATATGCCCCGCGGAGAAATTTTAAATATTTCTACAAATCACATGGCGGGGCTATAACTTAGAAATATGTATTGCCCTCTTAATTTAAATAGGGGGTTAGAGGAGTTAGGCAATAAAAATATTATTTAAATAACCCCTCCCTGCCCGCCAAAGCCTCGGCGCAGACAGGCTCTCCTTCCCTTTTGCCCCATGGGCAATCCGCCCTTGGCGGAAAAGGGGAGGAAAATGGGGATTCGAAATTCTTCTGCGAGATATGGCAACAATTAATGACTTAGTCAAAATTGTTAAACGTAATGACCGGAAAGCCGATACAGACATGATTCGGCTAGCTTATGATTTTGCTAAAAAAGCCCATGAGGGGCAAAAACGGGTTAGCGGAGATCCTTATATTGTTCATCCGTTAGCTACTGCCATCATTTTAGCTAAAATGAAAATGGATACCACGATGATTATAGCAGGGCTTTTACACGATGTGCCGGAAGACACGCATTACAACTTAGTGGATATAGAAAAAAACTTCGGATCAGAAGTATGTCAACTAGTTACCGGCGTAACTAAGTTGGGCAAACTAAATTACACTGGAGTTGAACGATACGCCGAGAGTTTGCGCCGCATGTTTATATCCATGGCCCAAGATTTGCGCGTGGTGGTTTTAAAGATGGCAGATAAATTAGACAACCTAAAAAGTTTAGATGTCTTCCCTCACGAAAAAGCCAAACGCAAGGCGTTAGAAGCTCTTGAAATTTACGCGCCAATTGCTAACCGATTGAGCATGGGACAAATCAAAGGTGAATTAGAAGATCTTGCCTTCCCTCATGTTTACCCCGAAGAATACAAGTGGATGGCGGAGGAAATTAAACCGATCATTGATAAAACGGCCGAATCAATGGAAGAAGTTGCGGCAGTCTTAAATAAGGAACTACAAAATGCTAAAATTGGCAAATTTGAAGTCACCGGTAGAAAAAAACGGCTCTACAGTTTGTACCGCAAATTAATGCGGCCGCATTATAACCGAGATATTTCTAAAATATATGATATTGTGGCAATTAGAATTATTGTGCCTAGTGTCGCTGATTGCTACCAAACCTTGGGTATTATTCATAAACTTTGGAAACCGCTTCCGGGCAGGATCAAAGACTACATTGCCCAACCAAAACCAAACGGATACCGGTCTTTGCATACCACCGTATTTTCCCTGCATGGTCGCATCGCCGAATTTCAAATCAGAACCGAAGAGATGCATGCCCAAGCTGAATTCGGTATTGCCGCCAATTGGCATTACCAAGAAGTGGGTAAAATTTGGAAACTTATTCGCCCCAATCAGCAAGGTTACCACATTCCTAAAAAACTTAAATGGGTAGAAGAAATTGTGAAGTGGCAAAAAGAAATTCAAGACAACAGCCAATTTTTAAGAACTATCAAACTCGACGCTTTCTCCGATAGAATTTTTGTTTTCACGCCTAAAGGTGACGTGGTTGATTTGCCGGATGAAGCAACCGTGATTGATTTTGCCTATATGATTCACTCCGATATTGGCAACCACTGTGTCGGAGCTTTGGTTAATGACCAAATGAAAAGTGTGGATACGCGCTTGGAAAACGGCGATGTGGTAAAAATTATTACCGACAAAAACCGAAAAGCTCCAAGCCGCGACTGGCTTAAGTTTGTCAAAACTAGTTCGGCCCGAGAAAAAATCAGAGCCGCTACCAGCCATAATGGCTAATGGTTAATAGCTAGTCTTCCCCGAGCATGAGCCTAATAATGGAATACAATTCTTCTTCCGAGTAAAAATTGATGACAATCTGTCCGGTCTCACCGGATTTTTTGATATGTGCTTTCGTCGCAAGCTTTTGTTGCAACCGCTCTTCTAAGCCTTTTAGCGCCGGGTCTTTTTGAACACTACGGTAATGGGGCTTAACGGCGACTTTATGTGCTTGGCCCTCTACGCTTTGAGAAGATAAATTTTGCTTTAAAATGCGATTGAAAAATTTAAGCTGTTGCTCTTTTGAACTCATTGAAACTAACGGGCGAGCAGCGGCATAACTTAACTTACCATCGACCAACGCCCGCTGAATCTCGTTTGGCAAGGTTAGTAATCTCAAATGATTACTCACCACCGGACGCGATTTGCCGACCTGTTTGGCAATCGTTTCATGAGTGTATTGAAATTGATCTATTAATTTTTGGTAAGCGCGAGCTTCTTCAATTGGGTTTAAATCCTGGCGCTGAATGTTCTCAATCAAAGCTAATGCCAACTTCTTTTGCTCGTCAAGATTTTTGACGATAGCGGGCACAGTGTCCATATCCAAACCCATAGCCGCTCGTAAACGGCGTTCTCCGGCAACCAATTCATACTGCCCTTCGCCAAGCTTCGTCACAATTAAAGGCTGAGTGATGCCGTGCACTTCAATAGAGGCTTTAAGATCCTCAAGCGCCTCCTCGTCAAATTTAAGGCGTGGTTGGTGCGGGTTTGGCCTTACCTGGTTTACCGGAATTTGGTAAATACGCTCGTGATCCGGCGCCTTCTCGGTTGTGCGTAGCGTCGGCTTTTTTGCATCTTGCGGGATTAACGAACCTAATCCCCTGCCTAATCCGCCTTTTGGTGTTGACATAATTTAAAAATTATCTTCTAAATTTAAAATCTCCTCGGCCAAAGATCTATATGCGGTAGCGCCGCTGGAACTTTTGTCATAATGCACAATTGATTGGCCGTAACTAGGCGCTTCAGTTAAGCGGACGTTTCTAGGGATCACTGTTTGAAACACCCGATAAGGAAAATGTTGCTGTACCTCGGCTTGCACTTGGCCCGAAAGCTTATTTCTTTTATCAAACATGGTAATAACCGCCCCTAAAATTTTTAAGTCATGTCGCAAATTATCTTTAACTAAGTGTAAAGTGTTTAGCAGCTGCCCTAATCCTTCTAAGGCATAATACTCAGATTGGATCGGTATTAAAATCTCCTCCGCCGCGGTTAACGCGTTCACGGTCAAAAGGCCCAAAGACGGCGGGCAATCAATAATAATATAATCATACATGCCTTTTACTTCATCCAGCGCTTGGGTCAATTTGTATTCTCTCCCCTCTTCGTTAACCAGTTCCACTGCCGCCGCGGCAAGCAAATTAGTTGCTGGCGCCAAGCGCAATCCTTCGTGGTTTGTGTTAACCACGACATCACGAAGCGGAACATTTCGAGCTAAAACATCGTAAATTCCTTTTTCAATTTCATTATGGTCAACGCCAAGGCCGGAAGTAGCATTGCCTTGCGGATCCATGTCCACCAATAAAACAAACTTGCCTGATTCGGCAAGGTTCGCGCTTAAATTGATAGCGGTTGTGGTTTTGCCAACACCGCCTTTTTGGTTTGTGATAGCAATAATCCTGCTCATATCTGTCATTAGTATACCAACATCACTTGGCTTTGACAATTTAGAACTTTTTAATTAGAATAGAACGGAATTAAATCGTGCCGGAATGGCAGAACCCCACACCAAAGCATAGCTTGGTATGGGGCAGGCTGGTAGATTTACCCCGCACTAAGCTTACTTTAAACTTTGACACATGCCGGGATGGCGGAACTGGTAGACGCGCACGACTCAAAATCGTGTATCCTCGTGATGTGAGGGTTCGATTCCCTCTCCCGGCACATAAAAACGGCCCCAACTGGGGCTGTTTATTTATTGAGTAAAAAATTATACCGCTAATTTTATATTCGGAGCGCAATCATCAGGCAAATTATCAACATCATGCCACCCCCATTCTTCAATTTCAGGCGCCGGCTGAATTTGCCCGCTATAATCAGCTAGATAATGAATTAAAATAATGTATTCAGTCACTCCTTCGTAGTCACGAGTGAAAGCGACAACATACGGCTCGCTTTGAATTTCAATGTCAATGCCCAGCTCTTCGTGAACTTCTCTGATAGCGTTATCGCGCGGCGAGTTATCATCAATTAACTTCCCGCCTGGAAATTTCCATAAACCATCACCGCTATGTTTATCCAGCAAAATCTTGCTGTCATCTAAAATTACCGGACCGGATACGATAGTGACCTTAACTGAATCACCATCATGACTGACCGCATCAAAGTGTTTGAATTCGGCCATGAAAATTAATTCCCTGCCTGAATTGCGTTTAGCTCTTGATCAATATCAATGCCTTGGGGAAAATATAACCGGCCGTCTTTAGTTATAAATATCTCGGTATCTCTTTGTTGTCCGGCAAAATCTTTTGATGTTACCACAACGGAGTATACTCCGCTTGCTTCACTCACACTTTTCAACGTCGCACCTGCCTGATAAACTGAATTAACATAATTAAGTGCTTTTGAGCCGGCTTCGTCAGCGTTTAAGCTATCTTCGCCGCCAGCGCCCAAGAACATGAGAAAGGCCAAAACAATCACCACTATAAGTAAAATTCCGCTAATTATCATCCAAAGTTTATTGCCGTTTGAGATTGATGGGCCTTGAGGTTGGTAATTTGCTTGCTGTTCCTCCATAAAAGTTTAGATTATTAATAACTTTATAATTATACTAAAATAAGCATAATTAAACAACTTATTTGGCGGGGCTTGAAAAAATTACTAAAATACTATACAATACGGGCGCGCGGTAGAGCAGTGGCAGCTCGCCAGGCCCATAACCTGGAGGTCGGGGGTTCGAATCCCCCCCGCGCAACTAGCAACAAATGGCAAATCGCTCGTGGCTAATGGTATAATAAAAGCCATTGGCACTTTGCAATTAGCTTTTTGCCAATGCGACGACGTAGCTCAGTTGGTTAGAGCGAGGGAATCATAACCCCTAGGTCGGAGGTTCGAATCCTCCCGTCGTCACCAATGCCTATGCCAGACTTGCATAAAATATGCTATACTAAAATCCTATTTAAAAATTAAATTGCTTAGATGTTTTTGACAGTCCATTCCGTAGTTGGCGCCAATTTAGGAAAAATTTCGCCCGACCCAATCACCGCTTTTATCCTGGGATTTATTTCCCATTTTTTGATTGACTTGATCCCTCACGGAGACTATGAGTATTTCGCACCCCACAAATTTCCAACTCGCTGGAAACGAATCAGAAAAATAATGGCTTTCGCCATCGTTGATTCAACTTTAGCCACCATCGTGGTTAGCCTATACATGGCTTGGGCCTTGCCGTTAAATCCATGGTCTATCGCCGCTGGAGTGATTGGTGCAATTATGCCTGATCTATTAATGGGGATTGGAGAGATGACTGATAAAAAATTTCTGGGCCGGTTCTGGAAATTTCATTTGAAATTCCATCACTTTGAAGTTGAAAACAAAATGAGGCTAAACATGAAACAAGGTTTAGTCGTCCAATCAATTGCTTTAGCTATCTTTACTTATATCCTTATTTAAGTTTCAATAGTCGTTCAAAAGATTTTCGGTCTTTATACGGTCCAATAATAGCCAAGTTTAACTTGGCTTGTTTAAATATTAACTGAGATACTTTTCTCACTTGCGGCCCGGTTACCCGTTCCATTTTTTTAATCCTTGCCTGAGGCGTATCTAATTTATTTTTCAATATTAGTTGCTTGCCGTACCAATCAGCAACTTTAGCTGAATCTTCTAGGGCTAAAGTAACTTGGCCCTTGAAATATCTTTTGGCCATGGTTAGCTCCTTTGCCGTTACCCCATACCGTTTTACTTTTTGCAGTTCAGCCAAAATAACCTCTATCGCCTGCTTAATTCTCTTGCTGTCAACACCGGCAATAATTTCAAAAACGCCGGTATCAGCATAGCCGCTAACTCCGGCTTTAACCGAATAAGCTAACCCATGTTTTTCGCGCACCTCAACAAACAATCGCGAACTCATATTGCCGCCTAAAATTATGCCAAGCAAGCTTACCGCGGGAAGCCGAGGATCGTTAAAGTCAAACGCCGGAAAGCCAACCGCCATAGTTGACTGCTCGGTTTTTTTATAATGAAGTAAGGCGCGTGCTGTCTTTTGATGCAATTTAACCTTTTTAGCTTTTGGTACCGGCCGGCTTAACATGAGATTAAAATATTTTTTGGCTAATTGCCGCGCTTTTTTCACACTCACTTTGCCGGTAACGGCAATAACCATATTTTGCGCCTGATAAAATGTATCCTTGTAGTCCAAAATAGCTTGCCTGGGCACTAATTTAATTACTTGGCGCGGACCACCAATATCCCAACCCAATGGTTGATTGCCAAAAATGCAATTTTCCAAAACAGTGTCAATATGGATCATCGGATTATCCTCATACATATTCAATTCTTCGACCACCACTCCCCTTTCTCGATTAACTTCATCGGGGTCAAATTTAGAGTTAAGCAGCATATCTGATAAAATGTCAAAAGCCAGCTCAACTTGATCAGCGCTAGTTTTAACATAATACGCGGTATGATCTTTAGAAGTAAAAGCATTATATTCCGCTCCGACCGAATCTAACTCTTTAGTTAAATCAAACGATGTTGGCCGGCGAACAGTGCCCTTGAAAAATAAATGCTCTAAAAAATGAGACACGCCGTTAATCTTTTTAGTTTCATAACGCGACCCAACTCCAAAATAAACTAAAACAGTCACCGAATCGGTGCCTGGAACTGGCGCGGTAACCACACGAGCATGGTTGCTTAAAATATGTTTGTCAATCATTAAATTTATCTTTAAAATAATCTATTAGTTCGGCTATTGCCACTCGATCTTGCTTCATGGTGTCTCGGTCGCGCACCGTCACTTTTTTATCTTCCAAAGTTTCAAAATCAATAGTTACGCAATAAGGCGTACCAATTTCATCTTGCCGGCGATAACGGCGGCCAATCGCTTGCGTCTCGTCATAATTAGTAAACCATTGCTTAGTTAAATCACGCCAGATGGGTTCGGCCACTTTTCGCAGCTCTAGTTTTTTACTAAGCGGCAGTACCGCAATTTTGTATGGCGCAAAAACATGTGGCAAACGAAGTACAGTCCGCATCTCTTTTTTGCCGTCAGCCGTAGGCACTTCTTCTTGGTCATACGCTTCCAGTAGCATAACCAATAACGTTCTATCAACCCCCAAACTAGGCTCAATTACATGTGGCACATATTTTTCCTGCGTCTCTGGGTCAGTGTAGACTAACTCTTGTCCTGAAAATTTAGCGTGCTGGGCTAAATCATAATCAGTCCGGTAAGCTAAGCCGTACAGTTCCTTAGTGCCGAACGGATATTTATATTCTATATCGACCGTACGTTTTGAGTAATGGGCGCGCTCGCCGTCCTTAATTTCACGAAAAACTAAATTCTTTTTCGACACGCCGCAATAATCCAGCCAATCTTTAATTTCTTTTAACCACATATCAAAAGCCTTTTTCCATTGTTTAGGGTGCACAAAATATTCAATTTCCATCTGTTCGAATTCTCGAGTGCGGAAAATAAAATTACCTGGCGTAATTTCATTCCTAAAAGCTTTACCAATTTGTGCCACCCCGAACGGTACCCGTTTGCGGGCGGAATTTAATATTGAATTAAAATCAACAAAAATCGCTTGAGCGGTTTCCGGACGAAAATAAACTTTATTGTCATCACTTTTAATCGGTCCTAAGTGCGATTCCAGCATCATGTTAAAAGTTTTAAGCTTAGTCAATTCCCCGCCATCCGGACTTTTAATTTTCTTTTTGTCCAGCGCCTTTTGCATATCTTCCAAGTTCATACCAGTTGTGTCTACCCCATTATCTTCTAATAAATGATCAGCCCGATAACGCTTATGAGTTTTTTTACATTCCACTAACGGATCATTAAAATGTGAAATATGCCCGGAAGCCTCCCAAGTTTTTGGATTCATCAAAATGGCCGCGTCCAATCCGACCATATCCGTTCGGTTATGAACAAAGCGAACCCACCATTGTTGCTTAATATTGTTTTTCAATTCGACTCCTAACGGTCCATAATCCCACGTATTGGCCAAGCCGCCGTAAATTTCTGACGAGGGGAAAATAAACCCTCGCTGTTTAGCCAAAGTTAAGACTTTATTAAGTACTGAATCATCCGTTTTCTTTTTCATATTGCAGTATCTTAACCTTTTTTACTTTGATTATCAAGGCTAGTGTCCTCCGTTGAAAGTCCTTTAGATTCTTCCTTTAATGACTGCAATTCTTTTTCTAAGTCAAACTCGCTTTTTAAGTCTTCAGGTTTTTCTAACGCACCGTGAGCCTGTTTAAATCTTTCCTGGCGCCTTGCCTTCACTTGTTCGGCAATTGACGGCTTACCTTTTGGTTTGTCTGATTTTGGTAGCCCTGCTTCCGTGGCCTTAATTTCAGGTTCATCCGTTCTAATATATTCTTTTAACGCCTCTGGCCCAACGCCCGGGACTTCAGCTGCCTGGCCGCCAACCTTAGTTACTTGCTCTTGAGTCACTGTGATTTTTTGCATGGGTATATCCAAACCGACAACCAAATCTGCTTCTTTATCAATTAAGTTAATGTCAGTTGAGCGATGTTGGCTATATCCGGGCTTATCAGAAGTTAAATAATAAACATTGTCGCCTACCAAAAAGCTATAACGTCCTTTGGCGTCAGCCATTTGAGTTTCTAGCAACTTATTGTATTCCTTGTCGTAAATTCTAACCACTGACCGCGGCAATGCTCGGCGGGAAGATAAGTCGTAAATAATACCCCAACTTTTTGGTCTTTTTTGATACCCCAAGCGATAAAATAAGATAAACAACACAATATGAATGGCCAAAGCGCTTAGGGTTACCTTAGACGGGCTGACAACGACTGTCACTAGCGCGATCGGGATAGCAGAAAAAGCAATCATCTTTTGAAGTAAGCGTAAATAATGATCTCGAACCACCTTCTTATCTGGTACCGCGTCAGTGACTTGGTCGATCGGGATATTGACTGTAATCAAAGTATCTTTTTCTTTTACTTCAATAACTTCTCCATGATATAAATCTAAAAAGCGTTGGTCTTCGCTTCTATCTGACAAAACTTCTGTCGGGAATACAAATTTAGGCTTAGTAACCTGAATATAATATTTGCCGGGGGGAACTAAAAAACTATAACGCCCCGCCTTGTCAGTCACGCGTGATCGAAATAATTTCTCCCCCTCAGCTAGATACAACCGGACAATTGCTAAGTCAATTGGCTGTTTTGTGATGGAATTGTAAACCACGCCCCACTTTTTACGCCTTCGTCGCCACAGCGCGGCTAAAGGTTGGGTAAAGAAATACCTCAGATACGCCAATAAGTTAAACAAGCTAAAGGATGTGCCGACCACTCCGGTAGCCACTACTATAACTGTTGGCGCTACGACCTCTTCGGTTGCCTGCTCAACAAGTGGGTCATTGATAAAATCAATAACTGGAGCGGCCAAATTACCAGTAATATTTAGTAAGGCGCTTTCACTAATATCAACCAGTTCTTGCACTACTCCGACCACATCGACATCAATAATATCCTCAACAATATCAGTTTCTGATTTATCATAAATATCCCGACACCCGCTATCGGCCGGATAATCAATAAAGCCATCGCCGTCATTGTCAATGCCATCAGAGCATTGAGTCACCCCTCCAATCGGGGGTTCAACTGCGTTCATCTCATCATCGTCAGAGGCTGATACGCATCCCGGATCGTTAGGGTAATCAACCAAGCCATCGCCGTCATTGTCAACGCCATCAGAGCATTGGGGCAAGGCAGTCGTCAAATTAAATTCATCA
>PEZZ01000019.1 GCA_002773845.1 Candidatus Buchananbacteria bacterium CG10_big_fil_rev_8_21_14_0_10_42_9 | reverse complement strand
TGGGCCGAGCAATTGAAATACCCCAAACTTCTAAGACAGCATAATTTAGATATGATGCACTTTACTAATTTTAATGTGCCAATTTTTTATCGCCGTAAATTTATTGTTACTATTCATGATATTACCCCATGGTTTTTCCCGGGTCCAAATGTGCGGAAATCTTTAATCCGTAAGTTGGGGTATAACTTGACATTTAAATTAGGAATTAAAAAAGCGTGGAAAATTTTAGTCCCAAGCGAACACACTAAAAAACAGTTAATCGGACATTTTAAAATTCCAAAAGATAAAATTAAAGTGATATATCTTGGCGCGACCCACTTCTCCAAAGTTCAAAATAATGATAAAATAGTAAAGAAATATGGCATTTTAAAGCCATACCTTTTTTACGTCGGAGTTTGGCGCGACCATAAAAATTTAGATACTTTAGTTGAGGCCTTCAACAAAATTAAAGCCCAGCATGACGTTCAGTTGATTTTAGCGGGCCAAGAAGATAAAGCTTATCCTGAAACTAGGCAAGCGATAGAGCAGTCTAGTTATAAATCGGATATTTTAACGCCCGGTTTTGTCCCGGGTAGTGACTTAGCCGCATTGTACAGCAGTGCTGAAATATATGTTTTACCTTCCTTTAATGAAGGTTTTGGGTTGGGAGCATTGGAGGCCACAAATTATGGTACGCCCGTTATTGCTTCAAGCACAACCAGCGTGCCAGAAATTTTAGGGGATAGCGCGCTGTACTTTGACCCCCAAAGCGCGGAAGAACTGGCAGAGGCCGCTAATAAGTTACTCAGCGATAAAAAATTGTCCGCTAAAATCGTGGCAAAAAGCCAAGCCAAAATCAAGCGTTATGATTGGCAAACCACAGCTGATAAAACTTTACAAATTTATCATGGATAAAAAGAAATTTTACAAAAGAAAGATTCCAGCTTGGCTTAAGCGTAAATACGCATGCTCAAGCGATGGGCTCCCTGATCGTTGCTACCATACCTTAGCCGTTGAAAAGTTTTCACCAGCTGTAAAAAAACTAGCTTTGGCTGACGATTTATTGACTCACGAAATAATTATTGGAGGGAGGGACCGCGAAGACGTGGCTCATGTCGGCTTGTTTGAAGTGCCAATGACAGGAGCTAAACCAGCGCTGGATGGGTTAAAGCCGAAAGTTAAATCTCAAGAGCAGGCAGAAGATTTAGTTGATGATATTTTCAGCGCGAAGCCAAGATGGCAATTTCATTTCCCTGCCAGGCAATCAGCGATAGTCTTTGCAAGTTTAATAATTTTAATTGTGCCGATATATCTAGGTACTGCCATTAAAAATTTGATCAACACTAGGGACGCTGTTGCCGCAAGCGGTCAAAGCGCCTTATTGCATTTGATTTCGGCTCAATTAGCAATTGATCAACTTGACATCATCAAAGCCGAAAGGGAATTTGCCGAAGCGGCTGTAAATTTTCAAATTGGTCAAAGGTACGTTCAAGAATTAGACCCGGTTTCTTCTGAGGCTTTGCAATGGTTTCCGCAAACACGTAATCCGCTCAATGAAGGGTTGAACCTATTAAAAACGGGCGAAAACTTGTCGTTGGCTGCCCAAGAGATTGCCAGCGGCGTCAATGCTTTGTTGAATTCTCAAGATGACGTGTTTATGGGGTTGCAGGCCTTTCAGGAAAAATTAGTTATTGCCCAGCCCCGGATTGCCCAAGCTCAAGCTAGTTTGCAAAATTTAAATTTAGAAGTTTTACCATTGCCCAATGGCGGCAATATCACTGACTTGGAAGAACAACTGCCAAAAATTCAAAAAGCACTAGACTACTTCACCTTACTGTCTGATTCATTGCTAGAAATTCTTGGGCATGATCAATGGCAAAGATATTTATTAGTTTTTACAAACAATAATGAACTGCGTGGCGTGGGAGGTTTTATGGGCAGTTACGCTCTTTTAGATGTAGACCGCGGACGCATAAAGAATTTAGAAATACCGCCGGGCGGCACTTACGATTCTCAGGGCAATTTGATGGTATATCAGGCGTCACCCAAACCACTACAATTAATTAACCCAAGGTGGGAGTTTCAAGACGCAAATTGGTCGCCTGATTTTCCAACTACAGCTGAAAAAATAAGATGGTTTTATGAACAAAGCGAAGGCGCAACCGTGGATGGCGTTATTGTTATAACCTCGGCGGCGGTTGAATCGATGTTAAATTATATCGGTCCAGTCAATTTAGCCGGCTATAACACTATCGTCACCAGTGAAAATTTAGAAGAAGCGCTGCAGCAAAACATTAGACAGGCGCGCGATGAAGGCAGTCCGACGCCCAAGCAAATTCTTTCAGACTTGGCTCCTTTGTTACTCGACCAAATTACTCAATTAGACAAAGAAAAAATGATCGGTTTTTTGGATTTGGTGCATGAGCAGCTTAAAGCTAAGCAAATTGTGATAAATTTTTCTGACGAGGACCTACAACAATTAGCTTTAGCCCTGGACTACGGAGGCGCAGTTAAAAAATCTGAAGCCGATTACTTGTTGATTGTGAATTCAAATATTGCGGGGGGTAAAACAGATCAGGTAATAGATCGAACTTACAATCTAACCACTCAAGTTGGGCCTAATGGCGACATAGTCAACACTTTAAGTTTAACTTTTGAGCACCACGGCATTAAAGGCACGGATATTTTTACTGGCGTACAAAACAATAACTACCTAAGGGTGTACGTGCCGCTTGGTTCAACTCTTATAAGCGCTAGCGGATTTGAGCGTCCAAATTCTTCGCTTTTTGAATCACCGCCGAGCTACTATAAACAAGACGTTCAATTAGCCAGCATTGAGCAAACGGCAAAATTTGATGCTGATACCAAAACTGACATTTACCAAGACATGGGCAAAACAGTTTTTGGCAATTGGCTAAGGGTCAAACCCGGGGAGACGAAAACTGTAACCTTGAGTTACCGCTTACCTTTTCGGTTTGGCGAAATTTCATCACAAGGCAAAACAGTCCACTCATTGCTGTGGCAAAAACAAAGCGGGACTATGGCCGATAAATTTAGCGCCCAACTAGAATTACCCAAAGAAAGTTTAATTTTAAGAAAATATCCTGACCACGTGATACGCTCTGGCAATATCTTTGGATATCAAGATGCCTTAAAAGAAGACCGTTTTTATGGTATTATTTTTGATGACTAACTATGGCGGGCAAACAAAACAAAAACAAACCACAATCTAAGCCGGCAAGCAACATCGCAAGTTTATATCGTGATAAGGACGGAACTTTACCGGATATCTCCAAATTAGATATGCGTCCCAAAAACCGTTTGCGAAACATTTTGCTGCCGGCGGCTTTAATTTTAATTATTGTTCTCGGGATTGGGTGGCTTAGCACAATATTGTTCCGTTCTGGCGGAGAATATCGCGGCAACAGCGTTGAAGTTGAATTTTTTGGACCGGAAGAAATTACATCTGGTGATGAAGTCACTTTTACGCTGCGATATTCAAACTTAGAGAAAGTGTCGCTCAACAACGTTGAATTAGTTTTGCGCTATCCCGGAGCTTTCACATTTAAAGAGTCAAAGCCGGTGCCAAGTAATGATTTTCAAAATAGTTGGAATATTGGTACGCTGGCGGCAGGAGAATCGGGTAAAATTGAGATAGTTGGCACTTTGGTAGGCGAAATAGGTGAAATTATTAACATTGATTCTAGCGTTACTTTTGAACCTGAAAATTTTGGCTCAACCTTTAAAGAAACTGATACTTTTTCAACCCAAATTACTGATACTTTGCTTGAGCTGACTATTGAAGGGCCGCAAGAAACTGTGCCGGAAAAACAAATTACTTATACCATTAAGTACTTGAATAATTCTGACCATGATTTGGAAAATTTGCAAATCCGAGCGGACTACCCGCTTGGCTTTGTTTTTCAATCGGCCGAACCTGACCCGTCAGTGGAAAGGTTTGCTTCTGAAACCGAAGAGATTCAAACGAATAATTTTTGGCACATAGAGTCTTTAGACAAATTAGAAGAAGGAGAGATTAAAATAACTGGCGGGTATTTGCCTGATAATGATGTAACCAAAGAATTTAGCGTTAAGTTTGGGTTTTTGCGCGATGAAGAATTCGCCATTCAACAAGAAAAAACATTTGTGACTAAGTTAGTCAAGCACAATTTTGTCCTTGATTTAATCATTAATGGCTCTGATTTGGACCAAGCTATAAATTTTGGTAACACTTTAAATTACACAATTGGCTACAACAATTTAGGCAATCAAACTTTAAGCGATGTTGTAATTGTCATGAATTTAGACTCCGAAATTATTGATTGGGAATCAATTAGTGATAATTTAGGCGGGCAAATTGATGAAGAGTCTGGTACTATCACCTGGAATAAAGACGTTCTCCCGCAGCTAGCCGCGATTGGTCCGTTGGCTCAAGGCGGTATAAACTTTGCTCTCCGGATCAAAAATTTTGATGAACTTGACCGACAAAGTGATGAACTTTCAGTAGTCAGCACGGCAGTCGCCAATTTAGGCAGAATAGATAACGTTGAATCCGGGGTGGAAGTGCGAAGTTCAGATATTAAAAACTCAATTAATACTCAAGTTGAGCTTCGGGCTGAAGCGCGCTATTTCAATCAAGATAATATAGCCGTTGGTTCCGGCCCGATTCCGCCAGTGGTGGGGCAAAAAACCACTTACCGAGTCTATTGGTTAATCAACAATAGCTTTCACAGGATTCAAAATGTAGAAGTAAAAACGGTACTGCCTGATAACGTTGAATTTGCCGATAAATTTTTAGTTTCAACAGGCGAGCTAGTTTATAGTAGCACCGACAACGAAGTAGTTTGGTCGATTGGCAATATTCCAGAAAATAAATCATTTGACGAGGTGAATGTTTGGTTTGATGTTATTTTAACTCCAACGTCAGACCAAAAAGGCAAGATCGCTTCATTGACTAATCCGGTAACTCTCACCGCGACTGATGCGGTTACTAATTCTTTAGTCAGTACTGCCGTGGAGGCGATCACTTCTAATTTATTTAACGATCCTCAAGCGTCAGGTAAAGGCATAGTTATTGGCATCGGCGAGTAATTTTTTGGGCGTTCTTTTAGTTGTGGTATAATTTATTTATGTCACAAAACATCGGTTGGGCAATTTTACGCTTTATTTTGCGCGATTTAATCGGGCAAATTTTATATTGGCCGATTTGGTGGTTTGGTCCAGGATTGTTAAAAATTTTGACATTGGCCATGGGAGAGATCAATAACGCGGCTGAAAGCCTAAGTTTGCGTATTTGGGTTAAAAGTTTGTTTAAGCCAATGTACGCCCAATTTGATTTATCCGGGCGGCTTATAAGTTTTGGAGTGCGGTTAGTGGTTTTAATTTTACGGGTAGTGATATTAATGATTTGGACTGCCTTGATCCTGTTTTTAGTTTTGATATGGCTTATTTTTCCTATTGCGGTTTTATATTTATTCTGGCTTAACTTTATCAATCTTTTTTACGTTTATGTCAGCTTCTAACCCAATAACGCATACCTGGGGGCGAAGAATTGACGCTTTAGCTTTGGCTGAACGCAAGGTTGAAAAAATAGTTAATGCCGCGATTGACCTGGTACTGATTGTCTTTGGGGTGGTTGGCTTTGGCCTACTGTTGTATCGGTTCGTACAACTATCTATTTTAGGACAGCCGGTTTGGTTTTTTTGGCAAATCAAAGATGGCTTAATGTTAATCGTCTGGCTAAGTTTTATGTTGGACGGATTTTTGCTGTATCGGGTGCAATGGAAGTTTGGGCAAATTAAAACTTTGCCGGCCAAAGCCACAAAACAAAGCGTCGACATTAGCCGGTATTTTTCTTATGCCTCGCTTGCCGCTATTGAAAAAGCTTGGGAGCTAGCCCAAGAGTATAAGCACGGCTTAGTTCTGCCAATTCATTTATTTATCGCCTTATTGATGCAAGGGGAAATAAGCATTTTGTTTTGGCGGCTGGGCGTTAAGCCAGATGCCTTGCGGCACCGTTTGGCCAAGGTATTAGCTAAAGAGGCTAAAGCCATGGACGCCGAGCCGAAATTAAGCGATGAGTTTATGCGGATTTTAGAATCTAGTTTCAATTTAGCCGAGTCAACAAAGCAATCGAGGGTAGAATTAACGGAATTGTTAGTCGCTACCGTTGAGAAAGATCAGCTGATAGAAGACATGTTGTATGAAATTGAAGTTGAGGTTGATGATATTAGAAACGTTGCCTCTTGGCGCCGAGTTCGCGAACAGCTTTCACGGCAGTGGCGTCAATTTAAATTTAAAGCTCAATACAAACCCAAGTCAGGGATAAATCGAGCCATGACCGCCATCGCCACACCAATTTTGGAAACTTTCGCCAGCGACCTCACCACGGCGGCAAAATTTGCGTATCTATCTCCGTGTGTGGCACGCGAAAAAGAGTTAGATCAAATTTTTAATTTAATTAAAACCGGCTCAAAGCGAGGGGCTATTTTAGTCGGCCAGCCGGGAGTAGGCAAGGAAACTATCTTGCACGGTGTGGCCCAATTGATGGCGGCTGAAGATGTACCTAAAACTTTGCAAGATAAAAGGTTATTAAGTTTTGACGTTAATAAAATTATTGCCGGAGTCAGCCCGGCGGTTGCCGAAAAAAGATTGTTAGTGGCAATAGAAGAAGTCGTACGTTCGGGAAATATCATTTTAGCCGTACCTAATATTCATCACTGGGTTGGTGTCAGCGTCGGTTCCAGCGGTAGCTTAGATTTGGCGGCCGCGCTAGCCACGGCTATTAACAAATACAAATTGCAAGTTGTTGCTACTGCGACGACTGAGGAGTTTCGCCGCTTTTTAGAAAGCCACGCGTTAACTCAAGCCCTAGAAGTTATCCAGGTGGATGAGCCGAAAGGCAATCAAGCGATTCAAATTTTGGAAGCCAAAACCGGCCCGATTGAATATAAGCATAAAGTTTTTTTCTCCTATGCCGCAATTGAACAGGCGATTAATTTATCCGACCGGTATTTGGTGGATAGATTTTTGCCTGATAAAGCGGTGCAAATTTTGGAACAGGCGGCCAGTAAATTTGAGGGCCAAGCCAAAAGCAACTATTTAATTAGCGGCGATGATATTGCGGCTATTGTGTCGGACAAGACCAACATTCCGTTAACCAAGATTACCGAAGCTGAAACGGATAAATTATTGGATTTAGAACAACGCATCCATGAGCGGTATGTCAATCAAGAAGAGGGCGTAAACTTAATTGCATCTAGCATCCGCCGGGCGCGCGCTGAAATGAGAGATTCTAACCGCCCAATTTCAAATTTTTTATTTTTAGGTCCTACGGGTGTGGGTAAAACTGAATTAGCCAAAACCTTAGCCGCAATTTATTTTGGCGCAGAAGCTAACATGATTAGAGTTGATATGTCTGAATACCAAGAACCGGGTAGCGTTTCAAGGTTGATTGGCAGTTCGGCTGGCGTTGGAACTGGGGTGGCTGGATATCTAACTGAAGCTGTGCGGCAAAAGCCGTTTTCAATTGTGCTTTTAGATGAGTTAGAAAAAGCACACCCGGATATTTTAAATATACTGCTGCAAGTTATGGACGACGGGCGGCTGACTGACGGTAAGGGCAGAACAATTGATTTTACCAATACAATTATTATTGGCACGTCTAACGCCCATACTCAATTGATTCAGGAGCGCATTCAGCAAGGTAAGTCAGTGGCAGAAATCCACACTGAGCTTATGGAAACTGGCGCGTTAGAAAAGTTTTTTCGGCCAGAATTAATAAATCGGTTTGACGGCGTAGTCGTATTTAGGCCGCTAAATATGTCTGAAGTGCAAAAGATCGCTGCTTTAATGTTAGATAAAGTGAGACAGCGTTTAGCCAATAAAGGTTTAAAATTAGAAGTAACTGATGCCGGTTTGCAAGATATCGCTAACGCCGGTTACAATCCGAAGTTTGGAGCGAGGCCTTTGCGCCGGGTAATACAGACGCAAGTTGAAGATGTTATCGCTAAAGTAATTTTAGAAAAAAAGGTAAAACGCCGCGATACGGTTGTGGTTGGTAAAGATCAAAAAGTAGAAATTAAACCAGCGCCCGAACTTTAATGCTGCAATCGCAATTCATTATCCCATTTACCTGCGCTTTAATTTTTTGCTCGGCCTTAACTCCGGCAGTAATTAAATTGGCGAGGCTTTTAAATATTCAAGACGCACCGGCAGTTAGCCGCAAAATTCATTCTTATCCGGTGCCTTTGATGGGCGGCTTAGCGATTTATTTAGCCTATGTTTTGGCATTGTGGTTATCATTTAAATTAGGCTATTTTGAGGGCACTAAAATAATTTGGCCACACGTCACTGCGATGCTGATTGGCGGTGGAGTTTTAATGCTTGGCGGAGTTCTAGACGATAAGTTTAATTTAAAGCCAATTCAACAAATTTTTTTTCCTGTCATTGCGGTTTTGATAGTGATTTTTAGCGGATTATCAATTGAATACTTAACCAACCCAACCGGAGGGATAATTGACCTTGCGCAAACCCCGTTGCTGTCCTTGGGGCTAACTTTTATTTGGCTTTTAGCGATGACATATACAACAAAAATTTTAGACGGGCTTGATGGCTTGGTGGGCGGCATCACAGTCATCGCCGCGATGATAATTTTTGCAGTTAGCTTGAAATGGGATAGCCAGCCGTCTGCCACATCAGTATTAACTTTGATTTTGGCCGGCAGTGCTTTGGGCTTCTTAATTTTTAATTGGCATCCGGCCAAGATATTTTTAGGCGAAGGCGGTAGCGTCGTAACCGGGTTTTTTATCGGGGTGCTGTCTATTATCTCTGGCGCTAAAATCGCGACAACTTTATTGATTATGACAATTCCAATAATTGATGTGGCTTGGGTTGTTTATCAAAGGCTTAAAGACAGGGCTCATCCGCTTAAAACAGGCGACCGGCGGCATTTGCATTTCCGTTTATTAAATATTGGTTTTACCCACCGGCAGTCAGTTGTCTTCTTGTTGGTTATTTCAGCCCTTTTTGGCATTACAGGACTATTTCTTAACACTGTGGGTAAAATCGCTGTATTAGCCATTTTGAGCCTTTTAACGGTGTTATTTTTATGGTTTGTGCTAAAAAAATACGAGAAAAAGGTGAGATAAGCATTCAGACCAATTGTCATCCTGTGGAGCTAATAGGCGGCGGCAGGATCTCAGGTTAAATAAAGGGGATTGCGACGATCCCCGAGCCAGGCTCGGTTCGCTAGCAATGACAGATGAGTTGACAATTTTAATCAAATCATTTAAACTCTGGTCTATGAATTTAGCAGTTATTAAAACCGGCGGAAAACAGTATGTTGTCACCCCTGACAGCAAGCTTAAAATTGAGAAAATTGCCGGTGACAAAGGCATTGAGTTTGAAACTTTACTAATGGCCGACGATAAAGGTGACAAAGTTGAAATTGGTCAACCATCATTAGGCAAAAAAGTCAAAGCCAAAGTTTTAGGGCAGGGGAGAGCTAGAAAAATTACGGTTGTTAAATACAAACCTAAAACCCGCTACAAACGGACCCTTGGCCACCGCCAGCATTTCACTCAAGTCCAGATTGAAAAGTTTTAACACTTTGTCGTCCTCGACTCCGATCGGGGACCCAGAAATAAAAACCTCCCCCAACAGGGGAGTTTTTTTGTTTTGAATAAAGGTTGTGCCGCCACGCCCAACAGGGGAATGGCGGCAACAAGAGAGCGTTGTTGCTCAGGTAACGTCGACAGGCTCGACGTACTCTGCATTGGGCATGAGCCTAACCACTAGGCCCTTCCCGTCCCAACCGCGCTCCCTCAGGTGCGACGTTGCGGCAGTCCGCGCGATTTCCAGCATTGAATAAGTGCCGGGCTCGCGGCAAAGCCAGACGTTTGGCCCAGGTAGGCCATTTTGAGGCTGTAAAAACCACCCGCGACACTTCATGACTCTCCTCCCTTTCCTTGTTAACACAGCCTATTTATTTTACAGGCTATTAGGCTAAGGTCAAGTGAGTAAAGTGTGCAAAAAAATAATATACTACCGATTGTCATCCTGCCTGCCCGTCCTCTGGCGGGAGGAGTCGCGAGCGAAGTCGAGGGAGGGCGTGAGGATCTCAGGTTATAAAGTTAGAGATTGCGACGCTCATTTGACTCGCTCGCAATGACATTAAAGTTCTTTACGGTTCTTGAGCGCTGATTCCATGGTAATGTCATCTACGTGGTCCAATTCAGCGTTCATGGGGATTCCTCGGGCGAGGCGAGTGACCTTGATATTTAAAGGTTTGAGTGCTTTAGCTAAGTATAAAATAGTGGATTCGCCTTCAATGGTTGGGTTAAAGCCTAAAATGATTTCTTGGGCCGGCTCCGCTTTAAGGCGCTTTATAAGTTTATCAATGCCAGTGGATTCAGGTGTAGCGCCTTCTAACGGATTTAATAACCCGTCTAAGTTATGGTACAAACCTTTATAGTTGCCGGAAGATTCAAGGGCGATAATATCTTGCGGGCGGGCGACAACACAAATAATTTTGTGGTCGCGCGTGGCGTCAGTGCAAAATTGGCATAATTTGTTTTCGGTATAAATAAAACATTTTTCACAGCGGTTAGTCAGCTTTTGTAAACTTCCCAAATCTTCGGCAAAGGCTTTAATTTCTGCGGGATCACGTTTGAGTAAATAAAAAACGAACCGGGCGGCGGCTTTAGGCCCAATGCCAGGTAATTTACTAAAATGCTCAATTACTTTTTCAATTGGTTTAGGATACGCCATTAACTATGTTTTTTAATGATTCCTCGTTCTTTTAATTTTTGTATAACTGCATCATAAAAGGAAGGATGGGTATTCCAATCAGTTTCATTGCTTTCATTAACCAAATCGCACAGCTGCTGGCTAGTTGCACTCTCAATGCCTTGCACTCTAATATCAACATTTTTTGGGTTATATGAATTGGGGTCCGATTGGCGAAGTTCGGCTAAATGCATCAGCATATCAGTTAAAACATTCATATCTAAACTCCACTTTAATTCTTCTGTTTTTTCTCTGTCTTTGCCTCCTGGAAACTGAATAATTTCACCCATATTAGTAATTTATCGTATGTGTCATTACGAGGATTGAACGGTAGTGAGCGACGCGGTAATCTCAGTCCTGCCTACCGGCAGGCAGGGATTGCGACGCTTCGCTCGCAATGACACTTTTTACTTCTTCTTAGCTGTAGACTCTTTCCCACCTGCAGCACTTCGCGCAACAGTTTGGGCAGGCGCCTCAAGGGACTTTTTGGTCGTAGCCTTCTTGGTTGTAGTTTTTTTAGTAGCTGCTTTTTTCTCTGCTGGCTTTTCTGTTGCCGGTTTAGCCGCCGTATTTTTGACTGGAGCAGGGGATTTCAAGTTCGGATCAGTTAGAATTTGAATAATCTTATCTAGCTTTCTGTTTAAATTACGTAACTCTTCTGCCAAGGCAGGGGATTTAGCTTGCGGTTTTTGGTTGCGGGCACCTTTTAACTTTTTGAAACAATCATTGCAATAAACAGGTTTGTCGCCGGTTGGCTCAAACGGCACTTCAGCGTCTTTACCGCAATTGGTGCACTTTGTCTTATACATTTTGCGTTCTGGCCGTTTCGGTTTTTCATCGCCCGCACCTAGTCCAAATATCGCCATATGTTTATTTAATTATTCTGGTTTTTAGTTTCCTCTCCCTTGAGGGAGAGGATGAAGGTGAGGGGGAGTTTATTCGTCACCTCACCCAACCCTCTCCGAATCGGAGAGGGACTATTTTTATGAATTATTTAAATCATCATCCTTCTTCGGAAAGCCCCAAGACCATTTCGGCTTTTCGCCCTTTTTGTATCCAAAATAAAGCATTATCCCAGCGCCAATCACTATACCTAAAAGCATAGCACCTGGTGCATCATCAACTTCTCCAATGTAAATGCCACCAAACGCAATCGCTACGCCTATGGCCGTAACTACCCAGCCCTGCCATTTCACCGGCACCCAACCCCAACCAAAGGCTTTGCGCTTAAACCAATAATGGTTTGGATTGTCTTTTAGATATTCAATGTATTTTTTCATTGGGTTCATAACATTACGTTCCCTCTCCCTATGGGAGAGGGTAAGGGTGAGGTTACAGATGTCTTGTTTAGAAGCATAGAATCATAGCGCCTTTGAACTTCCCTACCTCACCCAACCCTCTCCGAATCGGAGAGGGATTATATTAATTATCTTCCAAATATTCAATGTATTTTTTCATTGGGTTTATATTGATATGTCCCCCTGTTAAGGGGGATGTAGGGGGTTTTTATTTATTATAACCCCTCCTCACCTCCCCTTGACAGGGGAGGAATCTTAGTCTTCCAAATATTCGCAATAACTCTTAATTGGGTTCATATTTTTATAAAATTCTGGCAGCAATAGCCTGCTTTAATATTTCTTTTAAATCCTTTTAAGAGTTATCTCTATTATCGGGAGTCTTTATACCGCTAAGTTCCAATCTGCAAATTGGGCAAGTTGTTACGTTATTATTGTGGCTCATTCTTTTATGCCCCTGGCATATTCGGGATAGTGATTTCGCCTTTGCGGACTTTTTCCGCCATTATTTTTTGGACTTTTTTAATAGCTTCGTCAATGGCGTCGGGGAGGTCGCGTTCAATTGATTCGCGGGATTTGTCTTCCGCAATTTTAACTGATTGCACCTTTTGATTCCCGTCCATCACAATCGTGATCCCATTTTTAGTTATTTCGGCCTTTTCTTTGGCTAAAATATTTTGCATGGTTTTAGCTTCAGAGCGTAAGTCTTTGTATTGTTTTAATTTGTTGAACATTGTTTTTGATTATTTATTAGTAACTTCTACCTCACCCCCGCCAAAGGCGGGCGTGCAACCCTCTCCTGAGACGTCTGACGTCCTCTGCTAGGAGAGGGGCGCTTATTGCAATTTTTCTCTCCTCTCCCTTGATGCCTGCCCGCCTTTGGAGGGTGAGAGGGCAAGGGTGAGGGTGCATTAACTACTTACTTAATGATTTAAAGGTGACGGCGTTTTCGTCAAAGAATAGCTGGATTTTACCGGTTGGACCGTTACGGTGTTTGGCTACGTAGACTTCGGCTAAATGCTGTTTATCCGGCGGCAAGTCTTTGTGGTACATTGCTTCACGATAAATAAACATTACCACATCCGCGTCTTGTTCAATTGATCCTGATTCTCTCAAGTCAGCTAAGCGGGGGATATGCGATTCGCGTGACTCCACGCCGCGAGAAAGCTGAGATAACGCGAGCACCGGCACGTTTAGTTCACGGGCAATGGCTTTTAAGTTGCGTGAAATTTCGCTCACTTCCTGTACTCTGTTATCGTTTTGCCTAAAGCTTTCCATTAACTGCAAATAATCAATTAAAATTAAGCCTAAGCCATGTTCTGATTGCAAGCGGCGGGCTTTGGTCCTAATCTCCATGATGTTGGAATTAGCCGTATCATCAATATAAATTGGCGCTTCGGAAAGCAGGCCCATGGCTTGCCCAATGCGTGTAAAATCATCGTTTTCGCCATGGTCAGAAAGTTTGCCGGTTCTCATTTTCCAAAGGTCCACGTTCGCGGTTGAACAAAGCAGGCGGTCAACTAATTGTTCTTTACTCATTTCTAATGAATAAATCGCGACTGGAATTTTATTTTTCAGCGCCACATTGCGGGCAATGTCCATGGCCAAAGTCGTTTTTCCCATCGACGGGCGAGCGGCTAAAATAACTAAATCAGATTTTTGTAATCCGCCCAAAATGTTATCTAAGTCATTGTAACCGGTAGGGATACCGCGCAGCTTACCGCTTTCTTTGTGTATTTCGTCAATGCGGTCAAAAGCTTCAACTAAAATGTCTTTGATTGGATTAAAAGCGCGTTTTAAAAACTTTTGCGAGACCGCAAATATACTTTGTTCTGATTTGTCTAAAGTTTCAGAAATGTCAGTGTCTTCGTCAAACGCTAAATCCGCAATTTCGGCCGAGGAGTGGATAAGCCTTCTTAAGGTGGCTTTCTTTGAAATTATTTTAGCGTAATTAACGACATGGCTTGAAGTTGGAACAGCGTTAGCCAAACCTGACAAATAGCTTTTCCCCCCGACTATATCTAATTGCTTACGCTCGCCAAGTAAGTTGCCTAAGCTAAGTAAATCAATTGGTTCGCGTTTTTCATAAAGTGTTTGCATCGCTTCATAAATATAGCGGTGGGCGTCTTTGTAAAAATCATCCGGGTTAATAATATCCGCTACCTTGACTATCGCGTCTTTATCCAATACTAAAGCGCCGAGCAGTGATTGTTCGGCTTCAAGGCTGTGCGGTGGCACTTTATCGCCAGTTTTAGCCTCTGATTTTGTTAAAAATTCTATTTTTGCCATAAAACGTTGTCATTTCAACTTTCTACAATTGTCATTCCCGCGGAGGCGGGAATCTCTATTAGTATTGAGATCCCCGGGTCAAGCCCGAGGATGATAATGTGGTCACGTCAATATATCTTACTGATTTTCCTTATTTTTTTCAAGTCGTCAAAAGTCCATAAATCGTTGATAAGGAGTGTATAAATAGATATTTAATTGACCAGATACGTTAAAAAATGTAAGGTATTTTTATACTGTGTTTGCCAGGATGGAGGCTATATGCCACGTCTGTATTCGGAGTTGGTGGGTACCCATTTTTTTGTAAACTTTGTCTACACTCTAATGGATATGTAATTATTAATTGTTAATA
>PEZZ01000018.1 GCA_002773845.1 Candidatus Buchananbacteria bacterium CG10_big_fil_rev_8_21_14_0_10_42_9 | reverse complement strand
CGAGCGGAGCGAGCGGTGGCGGGGCGATTCATTTACCGATTTTGAAAATAGGTTCTAACTTGGTACAATAGAGACACCAAGCTTTGGCTGGCCCAACTGGACTGGGCGAGTCCGGTTCTTTGGCATCGGATTCTAATAATTGGGTGCATAGCTCAGTTGGTTAGAGTGTTTGGTTTACACCTGCTCGCCGCAACAATTATTTTATTGCTTAAAATAATAAATTTAAACAAGCTGGGTTTGTAGCTCAGTTGGTTAGAGCGCATGGTTTACATCCATGAGGTCAGAGGTTCGACCCCTCTCAAACCCACCAGTTATTCTCAAATAATTGTGTGGGGGAGCGCATGCTTTGGCAGGCGGGTCCAAAAGGTCCGTGGTTCCCCGGCCGCCTTAGCTGACGCTTGCGGCAGCGGGGCGCGGCGAGTCCACGTGCACCCACCAGCCTTTGCCAAAGCTTCGGCTGGCAAAGAACGAGCGCAATAATTAATGATTAAAATATGAGATTCATTTTTGGATTTATCGGCATTGCCGTTGGCTTTCTACTGGTTTGGAAAGCGGACTGGATTTTGAATAACTTTGGACACATTGAATGGGCCGAAGAGCATCTTTCTACCGAAGGCGGCACCAGACTATTTTGGAAACTATTGGGTCTTTTGATCATCATCCTCTCCATGCTGTACATGTTCGGCATCCTCCAGGGGATTATCCTCTCGATTTTTTCATCAATGTTCAGAGGCATGGCTTAAAATCAACCAGCCAAAACTATTTTGCTGCCCAGATCCGGCAGTTCAGCTGGCTAGAACATCGCCTTTGTCCCGACTTACAATAAGATATAAATTTAAAAAAGCGAGGATCCTCAAAAATTCATGAGGGGGCCGATAGCTCAGTTGGTAGAGCATCCGGTTTGCATCCGGAAGGTCTGGGGTTCGAATCCCCATCGGTCCACCACTTTCATTGAACACCAATAGTAAAAAGTTTTAATTAAAAAACTTTTTTTATTTTTAAGAACGCTTCTCTCTTGACTAGAGGGCGGCCATTCCTTTTTTTAGATTAATGTTGTATAATTATGATACAAAGGATGCAGTTGTAAAATGTAAAGTCTGCCAATGTGAATTTATAAATCATCAGAATAAAAATAGTTTGATTGATTCTGAAACTAAAGCAGACTTTATAATTAACTCAACCAAACAAATTTTGCTTTCAAAAAATATCTGTTCCGGATTAGTGAAAGTGAATTGAAAATATAAACCGAAGGGAGGTGAACAAAAATGGCTAAAAAAAGAAAGGTAGCAAAAAAAAGAAAAGCTGCTCCAAAAAGAAAGAAGAAGGTTGTGCGCAGAAAGAAAAGATAATCGCAATTTTCTTTCGAAAGAGAATATAAAATCCCCTAACTCATGCTTGCAGGGGATTTTATAATTAATAAAATGCTAAAGTTAGCCAAAAATCAAAACATGATTATTTGCTGGTCAGCGCCTTTTTCTGCCTCGGGAAAAATTTCAATTTTTCCGTACTGGCCATCAAAGCCCGGAATAAGCTTGACTTGACCCTGCCGAGTTTTGATGATACCCGCGGCAATTTTGGGATAAGTGATGGCCTCCAACTGTTCTTGAGACAAATTTATTAAAATATTGAATTCGTTCTGGCCGGCCTTGATTAAATTAAAATATTCTGCCTGAACCTTTTTTGATTGCTTGCCGACCCCTAAGACGTCGGCAATAATTTCTTGCAAAGGTATTAAACTTTTATAAGGAATAAATTTATTTTTATCAATCCCTTCTTTTTTTCTGTCAGCCAAGTTATCCACACGATTTAACACGCCGATGGTCAGGGGTTTTTGGCATTGTGGACAAATTCCCTGGCGTTTTTTAGTTTGATCGGGAGAAAAACTAACTTTACATTCACGATGCCCATCAAAATGATACATGCCCTCCTCGGGAAAAAATTCTATAGTGTACAAAAATTTTTTTTGGTTTTTGCTTTTAATAATGTCATAAATTTCTGAATATGACGGTTGGGTAAGTTCTAAAACATTGGCTTCGCGCCCTAGATTGGGCAGCGAATGGGCATCGGAATTGGAAACCAAAGTAATGTTGTCTAGACCGGAAAGCCGCCAATTCATCGGTGGATCGGAGGATAGACCGGTTTCAACTGAATAAATTCTGTCTGTTAGCTCCTCGTAACACTCGGCAATGGAATCAAAGCCCGACTTGGAGCCAAAAATCGCAAACCAGGGCGTCCAGGCGTGAGCCGGTACAGTCAGATGCTTTTCGTCGATATCTAAACAAATCTTAAAAAGTTCTTTGGCAGACAAACCGATAATCGGCCGGCCATCGGCCTTAAGGTTGGCGCCTTTATTTTCCAAAGCCCGAATGAGCTTGGTCACAAATTCCAAGTTAGGAGCCAACAAACATATATGCAACCGGCGCATCCGCCCCCCTTGAGTGTAGATGCAAGATATTTCGCTGCTTAGCAAAAACAGGGTGCCGGCTGAAGATTTTTTTAATCTGAATAATCCCGGATGCGCTTCTTCCAACTGGCTGGCCAACTCTTTGAACCAGGCCGGATGAGTGAAGTCTCCGGTGCCGACAATATCAATGCCTTTTATTTTTGCCCAGCGATCAATATTCTCTAAAGTCAGATCTTTGGAACAAGCCCTGGAATATCTGGAATGGATATGTAAATCGCAAATATAAGCCATAGTACTAATAAGTTTAAAACAAACGGGTAATTTAATCAAAGATAAAAAAAATACCGCCTGCAAGGATTATTATTGAAGATCCGGCTTTGGCGGCCACTCAACGGCAACTGTTTGAATATATCCGGAGAAATATCAGATAAATCCTAAATTAGGTAATCAGTAATCGGTAACGGGGACACTTCTAATTACCAGTTACTAATTACCAGTTACTAATATTTTGTGCGGCCGGCATTAAGATCAGTAGGGATCCGGGCCAATTTCTTGCTTTCTGGCCAGCTCCAAATGTTCCGGCGTGTTGATGCCAATGGCTTCTTTGGGATCAATATCAATAGAATCTATGCGATAACCCTGATCAATGGCCATCTTAACCAAATCGGTTAAATAATATTCACCCTGAATATTATTATTTTTTATTTTTTCAAGATTTTCCCAAAGCCATTCACCTTTAAAACAGTAATAAGCCGGATTAACCTCTTTGATTTTTAATTGCTCCGGGCTGGCATCATTTTTTTCTACTATCTCCTTGATTTTACCGGCTTCGCCCCGGATAATACGGCCAAAATTATCAAAAAACCGGTATTGGCCCTTAAAATTCGACACTCGTAAAGTCATTAAAGAAAGAGTGTGGCCTTGGTCAATGTGAATTTGAGCCAATTTTTTTATGCTCTCCGGTTTTAAATAAGGATGGTCGCCGTATAAAACCATGATATTCTCCGCCTTATTTTGCAAAAAGTTTTTTGTCTGTAGTACCGCATGACCGGTGCCTAAAAGTTCATTCTGGACGATATAATCGTTCTGATTGCCCAATGTTTGAATAACCAAGCCGGCCTGCCAGCCCACCACCACGACCGGCCGCTTATCCAATTTTGACCGTTGCACCGCCTCCAGTAAATAGGAAATAATTGGCCGGTCATGCAACTTTATCAAAACTTTGGGCAGTTCTTCGTTGTGCATTCTCTTGCTCCGCCCAGCGGCCAAGATGACGATTCTAAGTTTTTCCATTGTTTAAATAAGGTTAAAGATGGATGCTGTCCTAAAAAATCACCTGAATATTTAGTCGCGTGTTTACCGGGTTATAAATTCTTAACCATCACTTCCGTTTCCTTGAAGGTAAAGCCCAGGCTTTCGTATAACTTTTGAGCGATGAAATTGGGGGAGGTCAGTTTAACCTGCTGGCAACCAAGCTCTTCGGCGATTTTTAATAATTTCTCCATTAAAGCCCGGCCGACGCCCTGCCCTCTAACTTTTTCATCAACCACCACTTCTTCCACCCAGGCAATCAATCCCTTGGAGGGTATAATGTACCAGGCGAGTTGAGCATAACCCGCTAATTTACCATCTACAGTTGCAATTATACCACGCGTGCCAGGACAATCAATAATCTGGTTCATTCTGTTATCTAGATTCAATCCGTCTACAATATTGCGGGTCAGCTGAGGGATAAGCCGAGATACCGCTTGGGCATCTTTTTTAGTAAAATTGCTTACGACTATCATAAATTTATTCTACGGTAACACTTTTAGCCAAATTTCTCGGCTGATCAATGTCGCAACCTTTTATTTGAGCCAAATAATAAGCCAGCAGCTGCAGCGGGACCACGGACAAAATGGGATAAAGTATTTCCAAGGTTTCAGGCAGATAAATAACCTGCTGGGCGATCTTTGAAATTTCTTTGTCGCCCGCCGTAGCTAAGGCGATGATTTGCCCATGCCTGGCCCTGACTTCCTCTAAATTGCTTAAGGTTTTTTCGTAGACACTGTCTTTGGGGATGATAGCCACGACCGGCCAGTTTTTATCAATTAGCGCCAAGGGGCCGTGTTTTAACTCGCCGGCCGGATAGCCTTCGGCATGGACATAAGAAATCTCCTTCATCTTCAGGGCTCCTTCCAAAGCAACGGGATAATTTAGCTTCCGCCCGATAAAAATAAAATTGCTGGCCGACTGATAAATTTTAGCTATCTCTTTGATCTTTTCTTTTTGTTCCAAAACCTGCTGTATCTTATCGGGTAGACTTAGGAGCTCTTTAATTATCTCTTGCGCTTTGGTGCGAGGCAGCTGTCTTTGACGCCCCAATAAAATAGCCAAAAGAACTAAAATAACCAATTGGGAAACAAAAACCTTGGTGGAAGCAACGGCAATTTCCGGACCAACATGGTTATAAACTCCGGCCTTAGTTTCTCTGGCAATGGAACTGCCGACCGCATTAACTATCCCGATGGTCAAAAGATTTTGTTTATTGGCCAAACGAACGGCCGCCAAAGTATCGGCCGTCTCGCCGGATTGGCTGATGGCCAAAACAACGGATTTTGCGTCCAGCGGCTTTTCCCGGTATCTAAATTCCGAAGCATATTCCACCTCGGTAGGAATGCCGGCTAAATTTTCTATCAAATAACTGCCGATCCGTCCGGCATAATGAGCGGTGCCGCAAGCAACGATATAAAGCCGTTCCAAATTCTTTAACTCGTCCATAACGTCGATTAAGCCGCCCAATTTTACTTGGCCTTCTTCTAAAATAACCCGGCCGCGCATGCTGGACCTGACCACCTCCGGCTCTTCCATTATCTCTTTAAGCATAAAATGATCAAAGCCGCCTTTTTCTGCTTCCACCGGGTCCCATTCTATCTGCTGGGGCAAATGGTTGGCTTCATCGCCGTTTAATTTGCTGATACTGTAACCCTGTCTGGTAATGACGGCCATTTCGGCTTCCTCCAAAAAAACCACTTCGCGGGTAAATGGCAGCACAGCCGTAACGTCCGAAGCCACCAGGTATTCACTGGCCGATATAATGCCGATGACCACCGGGCTGCCTAATCTGGCCGCGACAATTTTATCCGGCTCGCTTCTGGAAATAATCGCCAAACCATAAGCGCCCCTGACTTGATGCAACGCGCTCCTAACGGCCGCTTCCAAAGGAACATTTTTTTGGTGCTCTTCTATTAAATGCGCTAAAACCTCGCTGTCGGTTTGAGTATTTAACTTATGTTTTTGACTAAGCAGCCATCTTTTTAATTCCTGATAATTTTCAATAATACCATTATGAACCAAAACGACATTATTCTGGCAATCGGCATGGGGATGGGCGTTAATATCCGATGGTTCACCGTGAGTGGCCCAACGAATGTGGCCAATGCCAAAATTGGAAGTCAAACTGCGTGATTTTAACTGTTCGCTTAAATTATTAAGCTTGCCCTGTTTCTTGATTATTTCTAATTTCCCCTGATAGCATAAAGCCACGCCGGCGCTATCATAGCCACGATACTCCATGCGCCTCAAACCTTCCAATAAAATTGGCAGGGCTTGTTGTTTGCCGATGTAACCGATGATACCGCACATAATGTTAGTAACTGGTAATTAGAAGTGTCCCCGTTACCGATTACTGATTACCTAATTTAGGATTTATCTGATATTTCTCCAAATATATTCAAATAGTTGCCGTTGAGTGGCCGCCAGAGCCGGATCTTCAATAATAATCCCCCGGGGCTCATCTTTTGAACTTAAAGAAATCATCACCACTTTGTCGTGATAAACAATAATATAAGTGGGTGAGCCCTCCCTTGGGCTTAATGACTTGACCTCGGCCAATTCGGCGGTGGTGCCGCCGTGCCCCACGGCTATGACTTTTACCCTGATTTTCTTGCTGATTCTTTGTTTGGTAAAATTGGGGAAAGCTTTATATAAATGGTCTTTGATAGTGGAGGTGGAAAAAACCAAATACTCTTTACTGGAAAGCTGATCTACTGTTTCCAGTACATCGTTGAAAATTGTTTTAATGCCTTGGTGACCTTCGTAATATTTCACTACCGGTTTTTCGCCGGCTTGGTCGTAAAGCGACTTTAGACTGGGAATGACTTGATTGATCCTTTCTTTGACTTCGTTCAAGTTTTGTAATTTCTGATCTATGGCATTATTAAGCTTGGCCGGGTCTTCGGCAATAAAGTACTGTTTAGTGGCTTTATGGTAATATCCGACCAGACCTAAATCAATCAGACTTTTTAAAATATCATAAGTTGTGCCGCGGTTAATTTTGGTTTTTTCCGCCAAATTCCGGACAGAATGCGGGCCGGTTTCTAATAGGCACAGGTAGATTATGATTTCTTTCTCCGACAGGCCGAACTGTTTCAAGATGGGTATGACTTCCATATAACATAGATTGTACTCTTTATAAGAATTCTGTCAATAATCTTTCTGCAATTTTTATCTTTTATAATTTTTTGTTTTGATATTAGCCAAAAAAATCAAATAGTTTGTCATTTTAAACTTATGGATATTGATATTTATCCCCAAATAAATTATACTTGGTATTAATTATGAAAAGACTTAAAAACATCTTGGTTTTAAACGGCGGCGGTCTATCGCCTTCGCTTAATCCCACGCTTTACGGCGTCGCCTCACGGGCCAAAAAGCTCCATTATAAAATTTTTGGCGGCATCGGCGGCTGGGCCTCGCTGGTTCAACATGGGGAAATTATCGATTTAACCAAGTTGAACATAGAAATTATTAAAAATCGGGGGGGCGCTCTCCTGCGGTCATCAAGAACCAACCCCATAAAAATACCGGGGGGAATAGATTTGTTGAAAGAAAAAATTAAAAAGTATCAGCTCGATGGTTTAATTGCCATTGGCGGCGACGACACTTTAATGGCGGCCGCAAAATTGCATAAAGATTATCAATTGCCGGTAATCGGATTGCCTAAAACAGTTGATAATGATCTGCCCTTAACTTACTTTGCTCCAGGCTTTCCTACGGCCGCCTTTTATGCGGCCAAGCTAGCCGCTGAAACCAAACAGGACTCTGCTTACACTTACAGCCGGGTATATATTATTGAGATGTACGGCGCGATGTCGGGCTGGTTGACCTGTGCCGCTGCCTTAGGCGGCGCTGACATTATCATTCCCCCGGAATGGCAGTTTGATTTGGGTCAAATTATCAGTTTGGTCAAAAAAAAATACGAAGCGAACGGCAATTACTGCGTTATTGCTGTATCCAAAGAAACCCGAATTAAGGGTATTAATGGCCGGCCAGAACAACAGCCGGACGGCTTTGGCAATATACGAAACGAATATGTCAGCCTGGCGCTGCAGGAAAGAATCCAAAGCCAGCTGGGCTTAACCACCAAAATAATTATTCCCATGAATTATCTGCAAAGCGGCAATCCGATAAAATTGGACATTGAGATCGGCCATAAACTTGGCCAGGCGGGAGTGGATTTAATCAAACAGCAACAAACTGGCCAGGCGGTAATTATTACGTACGCTAATAAAAAATTCTCTTTAAAAGGTGTTTCTTTAGATCACTTTATGTACAAGGGTGAAAATTTAGACAACAGCCAGTTTAATCGCAAAACTATGCAACCAACGACCAAATACCTAAATTATCTAAACACTCTGATTGGCGATTTTGAATTCATTGACAACGAATACCAAAAACTTTGCCGGAAAATCAGGGGTAAATCAAACTAAACCAGTGATTGAGTAACGTTGCAAAATGAAAAAGCGGTCTTTCCTCCAAAAGACCGCCTTTGATTTTCATCAATCACTCCTGATAATCTACCGGGTAATCGTCAGCCATCTTAAAAATCAATGCCTTGATGTGACACATTTGATCATCTGTGAGTGATAAATGTTGAAAATGGCCGCGGGAAAAAATTTCATCCAAGAGAAACCTGCTTTTACTCCGGCATAATGCCAAAGCGCAAGCCAAACACCGGAACCGGAAAAAATCGGCAAAAGTCCAGTCTTCTATAATCCGACGGATGTCTGATGATGAGAAGCAACCCACTGATAAAAGATCATCGCCGATCGTGACTCCTTTAAGATCCTGGGTTAGATATTTGTTGATTCCCTCCTCAACACTATTATAACCGTTATGCCTCAGAAATTCCTCCAACAATAAATAAATCTGGCGACCCAACTCTGGCCGCAGTCGGGCTAAATTACTAAACAAATTGATAATTAAGCCAGCACAATCATAGTGCCGAAAGATGCCAAGCATCACAACGGTAGGATGTTGAGGTTCAGGAAACTCTAAACTGAAACCATACTCTGGGTCCCAAACTTTTGTTGGAAACAAATCTACCAAAATGGCGGAAGAATTAGAGATTACTGGCGAAACAAAATTACGAGGATTAATATCAATTCCAGTAATCAAATGGTCTTCTTCAGAGGGATGGGTAGCGTTATCAAATAGCGGCTTAATAGCCCAATTGAGCATGGCATTAATGATCTTTTCGGCTTGTGAGAATTTACTGGCATTCTTAATGCCAACGGCGCATGATTCCCCGCCATAATCCTCATATTGAATCATTAATGGCATTTGCTCGTTGCTATTACCCCCTCTAATAATAAAGCCTAACCCACTACTAGTAGAGACGCCCGCTAAATGAAGTTGTTTTTTATAATTATCAATACTAGCAGCGATAGATCTAAGAACCTCTGTGGTAAGCATAGAAATAGGAACGCCCTTAAAACGGAATGCTTTAAGGACTATGCTATCGCCATCAGATCGCTGAACCAACACTACGGTCCGGTTATATGACGGCAGCACTTTAGAAATAACCACCGACCCGAGCGGTTCGATATCTACCTTGTCTCCCACCTTGATGGCCGTATGGTCCAACCAGTTGACTGTATTCATCTAAATATCCTCCTTGAATGTATTTGATTGTGAAAAGAACTTCAAATTTACTATTTCATAATACCTTAGCATTTTTATATAAATTGTCAATATCTTGTGCATCACAGTCAATCGACAATAGAAAACGATAGATAACAGCGACGACCCAAACAAAGCCCCGCTGTGCGGGGCTGAGTAAAAAAATAAGTACAACTAAATCCCGCCTCGCCTAATCGGCGGGCGGGATAAACCAGCGCCCATTTGTCCTGTCAACTGACAGGGCCTACTCTCGTTTGTCTTCGCCTTGCTTCGGCAAAGCAGGCCATGGCATCAGCCATGCTACCACCCACCTTCGTCCCGCTGGGACTTCGGCGGGCAGGTCGGCCCTAAGTTGCTTAAAGGTCTTGCTCGCCCCGCACCAAATTTTACTCATTTAACCTAGCACTTACCTACTCTCGCATGGCATCAGCCATACTACCATCGGCCTTGGACTGCTTAACGGCCGTGTTCGAGATGGGAACGGGTGTGACCAGTCCAGTAGAAGCACTAGGATAAATAAGTAAAATTTTTATTTGGTGCGGGGTAAAGGATGGGAACGAGTGTTACCAACTTAGTAGAAACACCGAGATTTCTATATACAACTAATAGAAGAAGCACTGGTATAATTATACTCATTTTTGGCTCGGGCGAAAAATTGCCCGATTGCCTGATTGACATCCATTACGGATGTTTAATTCAAATGAATGAAAAGAACTGTTTTAATATTTCATGCTGATCAGTCAAGCTTAACTTGATAAACCCAACTGAGCTTAATAACTGCCGCTGCCACCGAGTCAAACTCGGCTAGGCGCGGAACTAAATGACACCCATATAATTTGGTGGTTACTTGGCCTATTAGTACCGCTCGGCTAAAACCCTTGCGGGCCTTACACCTACGGCCTATCAATCTTGTAATCTCCAAGAGGCCTAATAATGAATCCTAATCTTGTAGACGGCTTCACGCTTAGATGCTTTCAGCGTTTATCCAAACCGAACGTAGCTACTCGGCAATGCAGTTGGTACTGCAACCGATACACCAGAGGTTCGTCCTTCCCGGTCCTCTCGTACTAGGGAAGGGACTACTCAAGATTCAACGCCCGTAGCGGATAGGAGACCGAACTGTCTCACGCATGTTATTCCATTATTACTAATGGCATGGACTATACCTTCACCCTTTTCCGTCTTTGACGGAATTAGGGGCTGACGTCTTATAACCCTTTTAAAAAGGCTATCTCATCTTGTTCTTCTGCAAGATTCAGTCTCTACGGGGAAAAGATTTATGTTCGAGAAAATCTTTTATTACTTCGCTTGTATTTATTCTTTTTTTGAATAATTATAAGTGGCGGTTTGATCGACTAAGACACTTAATCTAATAAGTTCTTTGGGGCTCATTTTTTTAGGATGAGAATCGATCAATTTTATCATTAATTCCGCTAAAGACTTTTTTAAACGAAGGAATGGATAAATTAACAATAACACGCTTTTTACTTCTTTAAATCCAACTATGGTATATTCCGCCATTCCATCATTGCGGAGCCTGATATAACCATGGTTCAGCTTATTCTTCAGCCAGTGAAGGATGCCTTGATGGATCGATTTTTGGTAAAAAACAATGCTTGTTCTTACCTGATAACCGTAAATGTAATCTTTACGGTAAACTAACTGCGCCATAATGCAGCCGTCTCCATCAAGGAAACCGGCAATATAAGCTAATTCTTCGTTAGACATAAATCTAATCTTCCCTCGGTATTGCCCTCTTGGACAGTTCGAAATCCAAGTAGGGTTTCACCGATTTTAGTCAGATTTCTTGTATCACATCTCTGTGATAGAACGCAATGTAATTTACGTTCTGAACCCAGCTCGCGTACCGCTTTAATTGGCGAACAGCCAAACCCTTGGGAGCTTCTTCACCCCCAGGATGCGATGGGCCGACATCGAGGTGCCAAACCGCGCCGTCGCTGTGGACGCTTGGGCGCGATCAGCCTGTTATCCCCGGAGTAACTTTTATCCGTTGAGCTTCCGCCGTCCTACTTCGACCCTAAACCATAAAGGTTCAGGGTAATACGGTCGGATCACTAACTTCTGCTTTCGCAACTGCGCGGGTTGTAGCCCTTGCAGTAAAGCTGGCTTATGCGTTTGCACGACCACGTCCCGTTTCCATCGGGAGCTAGCCAACCTTAGTAAACGCCTCCGTTACATTTTGGGCATTGTGTTAATCAAGTTTGTAAGAGAAGTTTGGCAGAACATATTTGCCTATAACTTTGGCGAATTTTTCGGCTTCACGGCCGAAAATATAGATTTGCCAGCCCTCTCTTTGCTTTCTTAACTTAGTTTCTATGCCGAAATTAAGTTTTAAAGCGCTCTGTAAAAGATTCAAACTAAACCGATCAAAACTTTGAGTGTTAATTATCTTAGCGCGATGCTGATGGGATTTTCTGGAGCCGTCATCCATGTACCAAACGGCTAAAGCCAAGGGTGTCAGCCAGCGCTTGATTTGCCTGGGAGCTATTTTACGACCGTGGTCATAAAATTTCTGGCTGTAAAATCTGAAACTGCCGCTGTAGCAGGTATTAAACCAGTACTTGCTATAAACTTTGCCCTGAACCGCCTGTTGTTTTATTCTTGGTTCGCTAGCCGCCAGATTTTTCAACTTGTCATACAGCCAATCGACGTAAACTTTTTGGCTTAAAGAATGTTCTATCTTTAAACGCCAAGTTTTGCCATTGGCAGTTTCCAAGTGTCCATCGCCTAATAATTTACCCATGATGATTTGTTTTTGATCGGACGAAATCTTGAATGTTTTCATATGATTCTTGATGTCTAATTTAATTAGACTCTCTGGGTCGCCCCAGAGTTCAGACTATATCTTCACCCCACTGCTCGGAAGCGGTGGGGGCTTAGCGTCTAGTCGTTGAGGGCACGCTTGAAGCGTTTCCCTGCTGATTGTCCGTTATTATCCTGTTTAATTCGGATAAACCGCCTCAATATTTTCACTTTATTCAAGTAATTGAGGATGCCAACGGAGGTTCCAGCATATAAGCTAAGATTATTTTTATAGACCATACGGCGGTTTTGACGCGATATTGCTACCACGCTGCCCCATTAAATTAACGGAGATTAATTTTGTTAAGGCAACCGCCCCAGTTAAACTACCCACCAGATACTGTCTCCTACCCAGTTTCATGGGACAGGATTAGAATTAAAAACACAAAAGGGTGGTATCTCACTGACGACTCCATCCCGCCTGACGACGGGACTTCACAGTCTTCCACCTATGCTGAACAACTATGTTCTTAACCCAATACCAAGTTGTAGTAAAGCTTCACGGGGTCTTTTCGTCCAGCTACGGGTAATGAGCATCTTTACTCATCTTGCAATTTCACCGAGTCCTTCGTTGAGACAGTTTCCAAGTCGTTATGCCATTCGTGCAGGTCGGAACTTACCCGACAAGGAATTTCGCTACCTTAGGACGATTATAGTTATCGCCGGCGTTCATCAGCGCTTCAGTTCAAGGCTTGCACCTCTCCCCTTAACGTTCTGACACTGGCCAGGCATCAGCCCCTATACCTCACCTTACGGTTTGAGCAGGGACCTGTGTTTTTGATAAACAGTCGCTTGGATTCTTTAGCTGCGGCCTCCTACGCTCCTCGCTACGCTCGAGCTACGGAGGCCAGGTCCCCAAAGATAAATAGATGGGGGACCTGGCCTTCGAAGTTCCGAACGCAGTAAGGAACGTAGAAGGCAGGCCTTATTGCGAACTTACGGCCGCTATTTTGCCGAGTTCCTTAACGAAGGTTCTCTCGTACACCTTAGGCTTCTCGCCTCACCTACCTGTGTCGGTTTACGGTACGGTTGCTTATATTTTAAACCGCCGGCCTTGCTTGTGGCAAAACTGACGGAAAACCTAGAAGTTTTTCTTGATTATTTCTCCTCTTAAGTTGGCTTTGGAAAACCGCAACCTTCTCGCCTTCTTCGGACTGGTTCTTCCCGGATTTGCCAAGGAAGAATCCAAAAAAGGCCAACGTCATAACCATACGGACGCTTAAAACTTGAAACAACGTCACTCCATCGGAAAATATAAACAGGGCAGGAATATTAACCTGCTCTTCCATCGCCTACGCCCTTCGGCCTCGGCTTAGGATCGCCTAACCCTGGGTTGAAAATCATTGCCCAGGAAACCTTAGGTTTTCGGTGCCTAGGATTCTCACCTAGGTTTTTGTTACTTATACCAACATTCTCTCTTCTATATCCTCCATCTTGGCTCGCGCCTTAGACTTCAAACGAATATAGAATGCTACCCTACCCCCTGTACCATACGGTACAGGGTCCAATCTTCGGTACCAAGTTTAGCCCCGTTAAATTTTCGGCGCAAAGCGACTTGACCAGTGAGCTATTACGCTTTCTTTAAAGGATGGCTGCTTCTAAGCCAACCTCCTAGTTGTATAAGTCACAATACCACCTTTTACACTTAACTTGGATTTGGGGACCTTAGATGTGGATCTGGGCTGTTGCCCTTTTGACTGATGGAGCTTAGCCCCCATAGTCTGACTCTTAAACTTAACCTATTGGCATTCGGAGTTTGGTTAGGACAGGTAAGGTTTCCCCACCCTGTCCCATTCAGTGCTCTACCACCAACAGGAAACATTTAAGGCTAGCCCTAAAGCTATTTCGGGTAGAACCAGCTATTGCCAGGTTCGATTGGAATTTCTCCTCTATCCATAACTCATCCCCCAGTGTTGCACGGCTGGTGGGTTCGGGCTTCCACGTCTTGTTACGGACGCTTCACCCTGGCCAAGGATAGCTCACCTGGTTTCGGGTCGTGTATATGCTGCCCTTTAGAGAAATAGTTGGCTAGTCCGAAAAACGAACCAGCAACTATTTAACTAAAAACGCCGGTTAAGGCTCGCTTTCACTACACCTACCCCTCATAAGGGTTAGATTAAGCAACACACAACACACTCGTTGGTTCATTCTTCAATAGGAACACCATCACCCACCTTCGCTCTGCGTTCCACTTGAGCTACGGTGGACAAGCCTCATCAGAAATAACTGATAAATGGGCCTGTCCACCGGAGCTTTTCGTGAAGCGAAAAGCGAAGGCGGGCTCTGATTCTTTGTAAGCAAATGGTTTCAGATACTATTTCATCTCCCTCACCGGGATACTTTTCACCTTTCCCTCACGGTACTTGTTCACTATCGATCAGCAAAAGTATTTAGCCTTAGCGCATAGTCGCGCTTGATTCGTTCAGGATTTCACGAGTCCTGAAGTACTTGAGATATGCTACCACAGAGCGATTACCCCTTTCGCGTACGGGGCCATCACCCTCTTTGGCGCCGCTTTCCAGCGGCTTCTGCTAGGGATGTAACCATAATTTTCTCTGCTGCGGACTTCAAGCTCCGCAAAAGTAACTTCTCACTACGCCATTTCAGCAACGGCTTGAACCTTTAAATCGCCTAAGCCGCCAAAGGCGGCCTAAAACGACAACACTAAAATGGTTTGGGCTTTTCCCTGTTCGCTCGCCACTACTAAGGGAATCGAGATTAGCCATTAATTCTTTAAGCCACCCGAAGGCGACTTTTGGAACTAATAACTAATATTGTTTCTTTTTTTTCCTCTGGGTACTAAGATGTTTCAATTCCCCAGGTCTGCCTCATAAGCCTATGAATTCAGCTTATGATTCTTCAATTTAAATTGAAGAGGGTTCCCCCATTCGGAAATCCCCGGATCACAGGTTGCTTGCCACCTAGCCGAGGCTTATCGCAGGCTGCTACGTCCTTCATCGTCTTTTGCTGTCAAGGCATCCACCATTCGCCCTTAATGTAACCACCAAATTATACGAGAGTCATTTTTTATCCAGCACCCAGCCGCTCGCGAGCGGGATGTGCTGGATTTATTAAGCTCAGTTTGATTTATCAAACTGCTTATTATTAAGATGCTCTTTTCATTCATTTATTAAATTGTCAAAGGTCGGTCGTAACTCGGAATCCGTCAGGCGTCGCCGGTTTTTTTAAATTACCGCTGATGTAACGCTTTAACTTTGGGTAACGCCTCACGGCCTGCGAGTTACAAAACAAAAATCCGCTTGTTCAAGCGGACGTTCACCAAGACAAAGCTAGACCAAAAATTATCCGCTCGATTTGTTATTTATACTCTTTTGTAGTGAAACTATCATTAATTTTGTTAGCTTGTCCGCCGCCACCTCAATTTTTTTAAGGAATAAAGGCGGATTTTCGCTTAAATGTGGGTTAAATGTGGATAATTCCTTTGGCCCATTTTCAGCTTAACAATTATATATTAATTTAAAAATCGTGTCAAATCTCAACGGTGGCAAGCTCTAAAATGATTAGGAGAGAATTTTAGTGCCGGGAAGAGGACTCCCGCCTACATTACATTTTGGCGGGCAAGCGAACCTCCACAGGATTTCTCCCGCCAGGTTTCCCACCTAACCTAGCTGAACTTGGCCTGCCAAAGCCTGGTGTAGTATTCTTGAATTAGTCCGAACGCATTTCGCCGCCTGCGGCGGCGAGGAAGGCCCCCCCCACCGCGAAAATCCGAAAATGCGGCGGAGCCGCACTAATAACGATTTCCAATTTTTCTTTGGCGGCATTAAATTCATTTAAGAAATTGGGATTTTGGGTCGAAACACTTTCTTAATAATTTTCGGAGCAAATAACATACCGATTATATAAAAAGCCACTAGCGAGAAAAATAAATATTTATTAGTAAGCAAAGAAGCACCAATGAAAATAGTAAATGAAACAGGAACTAGCATTCCGAAAAATGATGCGACAATAAAAGGTAAATATTTCATTTTCGCTATACCGGATACGTATGCTATTAAATCAGTGTCTGTACTTGGCAGAAAACGAGAGATGAAAACTGTTTGCCACCCAATTTTTTCCGTGTGTTTTTTCAACCGTTCTTGTTCTTCCTCGCTAATCAATTTAACGTAAATTCCTTTTCTAATTTTTGTACCAAGCCAATAATTAATTGATGAACCAATAATTCTAGCGAGAATTCCAAAAATTAGTGCTTGCCAAAAACCAAAAATAATACCGCCGGCAATTGGAACAATTTCATTAGGCAATGGCGGAGCAACCACAACAACTATACTCAATAAAACGTAAACAAGAATGGCCCATTTTTCAGAAGATAAAACAAAAGTTTTGATACTCTCCGGATCGGTAAATAGTTTAGAAATTGGAACCCAAATTAGTATGGGTATCAAAACAATAACAAAAAGAGCAAGGGCTATGAGTAATAACAATAACCACAAACGGTGCTTAGAATATATTTCTTTAAGTTTTTGAAAACTCAAATTCATATAATTAAAAAATTTTCTTCCCCTAAAATGCGAAACCGCCAATTCGTTTTTGCCCCCAAAAATTGAATACGAATTAGTCGCCGAGCGACTTGTGGTGAGCAAGGTCGAACCAAGCGAGGCGAACCGAAACCGCTTGCAATTTCCTACGTGGTGCCGCGGGAGAGACTCGAACTCTCAATCTTTTCAGAACGTGGTCCTAAACCACGCGCGCCTGCCTGCCTTGCCGAATAGATTATTATTGAATTCAATTGGTGAGTTTATTATACCAAGTTAGAACCTATTTCCAAAACAAATGATGT